>DASWKP010000020.1:0-11092 GCA_036396575.1 Longimicrobiales bacterium
AGGTTGGCCCGTGAGATCGTCACGCCTCCCACCACCACGGGGCGCAGGAGGGCTCCCGGCGTGAGAATGCCCGTCCTGCCCACCGAGATCACGATCTTCTCGACCCGGGTCACTTCCTTTCTTGGTTCGAACTTGAACGCCAGGGCCCAGCGCGGGTGGTGGCTGGTGGAGCCCATGTCGGCGCGGGCGTCGACATCGTCCAGCTTGACCACCACGCCGTCGATCTCGTAGTCCAGCTCGTCCCGGTCGTCCGCGAAGGCCTGGTGGTACGCGAGGATCTCCTCCACCGTCTCGACGACTCGAACCCGCTCCGGGATCTTGAATCCCCAGTCCCGCAGAGCCTGAACCCCTTCCTCATCGGTCCGAAGCGTCATCCCCCGGACGGAGAGGATGTCGTAGGCCAGGAAGTCCAGCTCTCGCTGGGCCGTGACGCGGGGGTCGAGTTGGCGGACGGCGCCGGCCGCGGAGTTCCTGGGGCTCGCGTACGGCTCGCCCCCGTCGGCCACGAGCCTCTCGTTGAAGCGCTCGAAGGCGCTGATGTACATCATCACTTCGCCCCGAACGGACAGAAGCTCGGGCGCGGGGCGCAGATCCGCGCGCAGGCGCAAGGGCACGGTTGGAATGGTGCGCACGTTCTCCGTGACGCTTTCTCCCACTTGCCCGTTGCCCCGCGTGACGCCCCGCACCAGGACCCCCTCCAGATAGACCAGCTCCATGGAGGCACCGTCCAGCTTGGGCTCGACCAGGTAGCGCACCCGCTCGTCCACGGCCCGGCGCACCCGCTCATCGAAACGGCGAACCTCCGCCGGGTCCTGTGTGGAGTCCAGGGACAGCATCGGCGCCGTGTGTGCCACCGACTCGAACTGGTCCTGGGGCTCGGCGCCCACCCTCTGCGTGGGAGAGTCGGGGGTAACGAGCGGCGGGTGGGCCTCCTCGACGGCGCGCAGGCGGCGGAACAGGATATCGTAATCCTCGTCGGACACCTCGGGCCGCGCCTCCACGTGGTAGAGGCGGTTGTGGCGGCGGATCTCCGAACGGAGTGCCTCGGCGAGGTCTCGCGCCACCGCGTGGGAGAGATCCTCCGGAGGCGTGGTCAGGTCGAGGTCGGATGGAGGCGTCACGGTCGGCTGTCGCGTTCCGGCGCGGGCGGTGGTCGGTTGAGGCCAGGTGGCGCGAAAGCTCGAAGCTAAGGGATCGGGCGAACGTGGGGGAGGAGGACGGGGCGGATCCGGTGGCCACCGGCGGACGGCAATCACCCCTGGCGGAGTGGGCCCGAGGAGCCTAACGTCCGGTCGTCCCCCCAGGTGGTCGCGAGCCCCGTGCGCATGATCGGGCGGCCCGCGACCTTGGATGAATGATGTGGTCATGAGGGGACACATGTCCGGCTGCATCGACGGGATGATCTGGATCGGGTCTTCCTACGACTCGATCCAGTGCTCCTCCACTGGGAGCTGCTCGGGGCCCTACCGGAGCGACGCTCGGCACTGCTACGTGCACGAAGCCGAGTGGAGGGGCTGCTGTCGCAAGGTGCCCGCCAAACCCTCTTGGCTCGTCCCGGGAACGTCGCGGGTCTTCCTCGTCCACCGGGACGGTCTGCCGAAGCATCGAGGGCGCATCTTCGGCTACTTCGTGGTCCACCGGGTCGAGCTGCTCCATTCCCCTCGGCTCCTGACCTCCCTTCCGGTGGCCCGCAAGGGGCGCAGGGCCGGCACGGAGCCCTGGGCGGAGCTGAAGGGACACGTCTACTGCGCGGCCCGGGGCGTGCCGATCGCCGGCGCGGTAGTCCAGCCCGAATCCGGCGGCGCGACTCGCTTCGACGGCACGACCACGGACGAACGCGGCTTCTACCGGCTGTCCCTGGCTCCCGGAACGTGGGACCTCAGCGCCGACGCGGAGGGCTACCATTCCACGACGTTGTCGGGCATCCAGCTCGACGACGGCAAGGTCCACACGCAGGATCTGTTCCTGTGGCCGCTCGATGGACCCCGGCCACCAGAGAAACCACCACCAGTTCCCAATCCCTCTGAGCCAGATCCAGCTGAGCCCGATCCACCCGGGAACGGAACGGACGACTACGAGGTCGGTTGGGATGACCTCGACTTCGACGACATCGAGATCGAGGAGCCGGACTGGGACGACGAGGGGTCACCGGCGCACGAACCCGATGGCCGGAGCCCGCCCGATCCGTCGGACTCCATCGACGTGTTCGTCGACTACACCATGTTCGAGGACGACCGGTCGTGCAGCCTACGGCTCCGGCCGCGGGGCGTCTATCTCGTCGATGCGCTGGCCGCCGACGTCACGGACGCGTTTTCGCGGGCATTGCAGGCGTCGGGCATCCCGTCCGGATACGGGGGTGCCGGGACCGATCGGGAACGGCGGTGGTGGATCCGGGAGGGGCGAAAGCTCTTTCACGAGACCGTTCGACGGGTTCACCAGGGTCGCCGACGGAGGACCGTCGCGCCACCCGAGCTGAGGGATCTCACGGTCCCGCGCGGCGAGCTGGTGCTCTTTCTGGACCCACCGATCGTGGAGCAACAACCCGAGGCGGCCTTCAGGGGGCTGAAGCACATCGACGGCGATCACCTTCTGAAGCAAGTCATCGGGGGTGAGCGGACCCTGTCGATACGCTACTGTGTCGAGACGAAGGGACTCACCACCCAGGCGGCGCTCACGGCGAGGCTGGCTGAGGAGCTCAAGGTGACGAAGGCGCTGGCGAAGAGGTTCCTGAAAGCTCTGGACAGACTCACGTCGGAGTAGCTACCCGGCCTCTTCCCTCTGCCTTCTCGCCGGGATCTGGGGCCGGACGTAGGGAAGCACGATGTCCGCCAGGGAGCCGAAGTCGGCGGGCTTCTCGTGGAACTCCACGGCACCCAGCTCCCGGGCCCGTTGCCGATTGGCCGGGTGCGAGGACAGCGTGAGGACCACCACCGGCACCTCGATGTCGCTCCGGGATCCGATCCACTCGAGGAACTCGAATCCGGACATGCCCGGTAGGTCCAGGTCCAGGACGACCAGACCCGGAGGCTCGATGCGGGGACCGTCACCGGGGATCATGCCGCACAGGTACCGGATCGCGGCCTCGGCCGAGTCCACGAGGCAGATATCGGTGGGTGGAAGGAACCGTCGCAGGATGGCACCGACGAGGAACCGGTGATCCGGATTGTCCTCCACTACGAGAACGTAGCCGCCGCTCATGAAACCCCCTTCCCGGCTCATCGAAGAAGCCCTGAACTGGTGTCTGGGGGGATCGCAAAGGTAGCTCCTCCCGTCGAGGTCGATCAAGCCTGGCCCTTTCTTGATCGTGCCGGGCGGTCGTATCGTCCTGGGTCGTTTCGTCGATCCGTCCCGTGCCCAGCTCCGACCCGGATCACTGCCATGTTCGCGAAGACCCGTCTGATCACGACGCTCCTCCTGGCGCTCGCCGCCGTCGCCCAGCCACGGCCCGCCTCGAGCCAGACTTATCCCTCCGGCGACCCAGTGATCCGCGCCATCTGGGAACAGGGCATGGGCGAGGCGTCGGAAATCCAGGACATCGCTCAGATCCTGATGGACTCCATCGGGCCGCGCCTGTACGGGAGTCCAGGGGAGGCCGCCGCCCGGGATTGGCTCGTGAAGATGTACGGGATGTGGGGTGTTCCCACCCGTCTCCACGAGTACGGTACCTGGAGTGGTTGGCAGCGCGGGTACAGCCACATCGACCTGGTGGCGCCCCGGGTGCGCACCCTCGACGGGATGATGCTGGCGTGGAGCCCGGGAACGAACGGTCCGGTGGAAGCCGACGTCCTCGCGATGCCCCTCTTCACGAACGGCGCCGACTTCCTGGCGTGGTTACCCCGCGTGGAGGGGAAGTTCGTCGCGTACTCGCATGCCGAGCCCACCTGCCGCGCCCCGGAGAGCTGGGAGGCCCTGGCCACACCCGAGTCATGGGAGCGCATGAGGGAGCTTCAGGCACAGGTCTCGGGAGCGTGGATGCGGAGTGTTCGAGCCGCGGGCGGCGGCGGAAACGTGGTTCGGGCTCTGGAGGAGGCCGGCGCGGTGGGGCTCCTGCAGGGCAATTGGTCCGCGGGATGGGGCGCCAACAAGATCTTCTCGGCGCCCACGAACGGCATCCCGGCGCTCCATCTGAGCTGCGAGGACTACGGGCTGGTGCACCGTCTGGCGTCCAAGGGCCAGGGCGCGCGCATCCGCCTGGACGCTCGCTCCGAGTTCCTGGGCGAGCTCCCGGTCGCCAACGTACTCGGAGAGCTCCGAGGCACCGAGCTGCCGAACGAGTTCGTCCTCCTCACGGCGCACCTGGATTCCTGGGATGGGGCTTCGGGGGCCACGGACAACGGGTCCGGCACGGTCATGATGATGGAGGCAATGCGCATCCTGAAGGAGGTCTACCCCAACCCCCGGCGCACGATCGTGGTGGCGCACTGGGGAGGTGAGGAGCGGGGCCTCATCGGGTCCGGCGCCTACGCCGCCGATCACCCGGAGGTGGTGGACGGCCTCCAGGCCGCCTTCAACCAGGACAACGGAACCTGGCGCATCGACTTCATCCGCATGCAAGGCTTCCTGGGGGCCGGCGAGCGCTTCGGCCGCTGGCTCAGCAGGATCCCGCCGGAGATCACGCGGCACATCGAACTCGACATCCCGGGCGAGCCCGAGCGGGGCGGGAGCGACCACATGTCCTTCATCTGCCGGGAGGCCGCGGGGTTCCGCCTCCAGTCGAACTATCCGGACTACCGCCAGTACACATGGCACACCGACATCGACACATACGACAAGCTCGTCTTCGACGACCTCAGGAACAACGCGACCCTGGTCGCCATGCTGGCCTACCTGGCGTCGGAGGACCCGGAGCGCATGGTCGTGGAGCCGAGGGAGTTGCCGGCGGGCCAGACGTGGCCTGGGTGCGGTACGCCCCGCAGGACCTCAGGCGGCTGACCGAAGTCAGGTCCGGGCCAGCGGGTTCTCCCACCTGAGTCCGCTGAAGCGGGCGAAGTCACGGTCCGTGGTCATGAGGGTCAGCCCATACTCCATGGACAGGGCGGCGAGATGGGCGTCCGGCAGGAGGTTGGATCGCCCCACCTCGGGGATGAGGGTGTTGAGGATGTCCCGGTAGCGCCCGGCGGGCTCGGGGACGAACACGTTGGGCAGGGACAGCCATTCGTCGACCTGCCGCCAGGCCCGCTCGATGGGCCTCGACATCGTCGAAGCGGTGTCCGAGCCACTCCCTGGCCGGCTGATGCGTCGGCAGCGCCTCCATGGCGGCCGCCACGCGCTTGCCCGGTCCCTCGCGGCCGCGGATGTTCCGCGCCATGAACGCCATCACCTTCCAGGACATCGAGGTCCTCGGCTTCGAGGACGTGCCCGACCCGGAGATCATTGACGACGGCGATGCCATCGTACGCGTCACGTCGGCCGGCCTGTGCGGCTCGGACCTCCACCCCTACTTCGGCCGCGAGCGGGGGCTCGACCGGGGCACGGTCATGGGTCACGAACTGGTGGGCCGCGTGGAGGCGGTGGGCCCCTCCGTGCGCGCCCTTTCCGAAGGCGACCGCGTGGTGGCCCCTTTCTCCACCAATTGCGGCGCCTGCTTCTACTGCGGCACCGGCCTCACCGCCCGCTGCCAGCGGGGCCAGCTTTTCGGCTGGGTGCAGGGGGGCGTTGGGCTCCACGGCGCCCAGGCGGAGCGGGTGCGGGTGCCGTTCGCCGACGCCACGCTGGTGAAGGTCCCGGACGGCCTCACCGACGACGGCCTGGCCCTCCTGGCGGGCGACATCCTGTCCACGGCCCTCTTCGGCGCCGAAGCTTGCGGGGTCGCCGAAGGCGACGTGGTCGTCGTCGTCGGGTGTGGTCCGGTGGGCCTCCTGGCCATCCGGGCCGCTCTGGAGCGAGGCGCCCGGAACGTCGTCGCCGTGGACCGGGTGCCATCGAGACTGGCGTTGGCCGAGCGCTTCGGCGCCACGCCGGCGGACTTCGAGAGCGGAGACCCGCTGGGAGCCGTGCGGGAGCGAACCGATGGCCGAGGCGCGGACAGGGCCATCGAGGCGGTGGGCGATCCGCGGGCCACCCGAATGGCTGCCGATCTCGTCCGGCCCGGCGGATCCATCGCGGCCGTGGGCGTCCACACCGAGGAGCGCTTCGCCCTCCCCCCGGGAGAGATCTACGACCGCAACCTCACCTATACGGCGGGCCGATGTCCGGCCAGGCACTACCTGCCCGCGGCCCTGGCCCTGGCGGAGAGGGATGCGCACCTCCTGACGAGCCTCATCTCCCACCGCCTGCCCCTGTCGGAGGGAGTGGAAGCCTACCGTCGGTTCGGGGCACGGGAGGAGGGTTGGATCAAGGTCGTGCTCCTGCCCTGACATCGCCTGAAGGGTGACAGGAGGAGGCTGCGGAAGTAGATTGCACATGTGTCTTCATACCGCACATGTGAGTCGACATGGTCCGCATCCACATCCTCGTCGACGAGGCCGAGAAGGCGCGCTTCCGGCACCAGGCGGAGCGCGAAGGCAAGTCCCTGGGCGCCTGGCTCCGTGAGGCCGCCCAGGAGAAGCTGGCCGCTGCCACGTCCCGCACGCGCCTGGAATCCGTGAAGGAGCTGCGCAGCTTCTTCGCTGCCTGCGACGCCCGTGAGACCGCGCCCGAGCCGGACTGGGCAGAGCACAGGAAGGTCATGGAGCGGTCCAGGACGGCGAACCTCGACCTGACCTGACATGAGCCACGTAATAGCCACGTGATCTTCATCGACACGAACGTCATCATGTACGCCGTGGGGGGCGAGCACCCCCTCAGGGCGGAGGCCCGGAGCTTCCTGGAGGGCGCTCTGGAGGAGAAGGCTCGCCTGGTCACTTCCGCCGAGGTCCTCCAGGAGCTTCTCCACGCCTACCTGCCGGTGCGCCGGACGGCGACTCTGGATGCGGCCCTGACCCTGGTGGAGGCTTGCGTGGACGAGGTCTGGCCTGTGGAGGGGGAGGACGTGTGGCTCGCCAGGGTGCTGTCGGAGGAGCATCCTTCGCTGGGGGCCCGTGACCTGGTCCACCTGGCGAGCTGCCTGCGCCGGGACGTCACGGTCATCAAGACCTTCGATCGGGGCCTGGCCGCGGCATCGCCGGACTACTGACCCGATCCGGCCGCACTCCGCTCGCGACGCTGCCCGTTGCGCCTCCCGGCCACACCCGGGCATCTTCTCCGACCTCGCCCCGGCGAGGACATCCCTGGCATCACCCGGAGAGCACCATGCCACGCATTCCGACGCTGTTCCGCTCCTCGCTGGCCCTCGTGGCCGCCCTGGCGCTGGCTGGCCAGGCCGCCGCCCAGATGGAAGTGACCACCCGCCGCGGCTCCGACGAGGGGGGCGGCCCCTACGAGCGCCTCATCATCCGGGGCGCGATCATCCTGGACGGCACGGGCGCCCCGCCGCAGGGGCCCATGGACATCGTCATCGAGGGCGACCGCATCACCGAGATCCGCTCCGTGGGCAACCCGGGACTGGAGATCAACGAGCGCCGGCGCCCGGAGCCCGGCGACCGTGAGATCGACTGGGAGGGCAAGTACGTCCTCCCAGGCTTCGTGGACATGCACGCCCACACCGGGGGCGACCCCAAGGCCCCCCAGGCCGAGTACGTCTACAAGCTGTGGCTGGGCCACGGCGTGACCACGTCCAGGGGCGTGGGCCACGGAGGCGTGACGTGGGCCCTGGGAGAGAAGGCCCTGGCGGAGCGGAACGAGATCGTGGCGCCCCGCATGTTCACCTACGCCCGTCCGGGTGAGGCGTGGGACGGCGGAACCATCCGGACTCCGGAGCAGGCCCGGGAGTGGGTGCGCTTCATCGCCGACTACGAGGTGGACGGGGCTCGGGTGGATGGCCTCAAGCTCACCGCCTTCGACCCGCCGATCATGGAGGCCCTCATCGACGAGGCCCACCAGCACGGCCTGGGCACGGTGGCCCACCTGGCCCAGACCGGCGTCGCCCGCATGACCGCCCTGGACGCGGCGGAGGCGGGCCTCGACATGATGACGCATTACTACGGCCTGTTCGAATCCATGCTCACCGACTACTCCATCCAGGACTGGCCCCTGGACTACAACTACGGCAACGAGCAGCACCGATTCGGGCAGGTCGGACGACTCTGGAACCAGAGCGCCGAGCGGGGCTCCGATGAGTGGAACGCCCTCATCGACCGCTTCCTCGAGCTGGACTTCGGCCTCGATCCCACCATGACCATCTACGAGGCCAGCCGGGACGTCATGCGGGCGCGTGAAGCCGAGTGGCACGACGAGTACACGCTCCCGTCCATGTCGGAGTTCTACCAGCCGTCCCGAAACGCCCATGGCTCGTACTGGTTCTACTGGACCAGCGAGGACGAGTACCACTGGAAGCGCTTCTACCAGAAGTGGATGTCGTTCCTGAACGACTACAAGAACGCCGGCGGCATCGTCACCACGGGCTCGGACTCGGGCTTCATCTACAAGCTCTACGGCTTCGACTACATCCGGGAGATGGAGCTGCTCAGGGAGGCGGGCTTCCATCCCGTGGAGGTCATCCGCTCCGCCACGTACTATGGCGCCCTTCAGCTGCACAAGCCGCGGGGTCTGGAGAACGAAATCGAGTTCGGTATCCTGAGGCCGGGCCTCAAGGCGGACCTCGTGCTGGTGGACGAGAATCCCCTCGAGAACCTCAAAGTCCTGTACGGGACGGGGGCCGTCCGCCTGAACGACGAGACCGAGGAGGTCGAGCGCGTCGGCGGGATCAGCTACACGATCAAGGACGGCATCGTCTACGATGCCAAACAGCTCCTCGAGGACGTGAAGCGCATGGTGCGGGAGGCCAAGGCCGCAGCCATCACGGAGGACGGCGCGGGAGGCTGATCAGGTTCCGGGGTCGGGGCGTGGCCCGATCAGTTCACGGCGCTTGCGACGATGGCGCGGAGAGGAGCCTCCGCCTTGAAGCTCGCGTCCCGCGGGATCTCGTCGAGGATCCGAGCGAGCCCCCGCCGATGGACGTCGGGCAGCACGAACGTGAACCAGTCCCCCAGGCGGCCCATGACCAAGTGTGCCTCGACCACCTCGCGGAGCAACGCCGGAGTCAGGGGCACCATGACGGTTTCCTCGATCCCCTTCCGCGTCCCCGCGACCGTATAGATCAGACCTCCGGGTCTGGGGTTGCTGGTGATATGAGTGCCGTCCACATCCAGCAGCAGGTCCCGGCCATCCGCCAGCAGCGCGCGCCCGCCGCGGGTCACGGTCGTGAGGATGAGGGCCAGCGTGTGCTCCCCTTCGTGCCCCTCGCCCGGCGCCGCGTAGAGAGCCCCCACCGAAAGGTGGACCCTCTCGGCGAACAGGTTCGGTGCCTCGCCCACGGCGAGGGGTTCCAGGGAGACGAAGCGCATGGTGCCCGCGGAGTCGGTGTACCGTCGAAGCTCGATACCCCGCGGCGCGGGTCCGTCGGTCATCCTGTCGGGAGCGGGGGTCGATGAAGCACAACCCGTGGCAACGAGGAGGGCCGCAAACAGAATCGCAGCGTGCCTGGCCATGGCCACCTCCAACAACGTGGGTCGTCGGGGAGCTCCCGGCGGCCGCAAAGAGAAATCCGATACTCAAAGGTGTCTGTATCGTTACCGGAAGGTCAATGTCCCATGACCAAAGTGTTACGAATGTGTAACAACACGCCCCTCCGCCGACCGTGCTGAATCTCGATGCATCGAGGGCGGACACGCCCGGCACGGCGCATTGCGTCCACTTCAACAACGCCGGGGCCGGCCTCATGCCCACCCCGGTCCTGGACGCCATCCGGGAGCACCTGGAGCTGGAGGGTCGCGTGGGCGGATACGAGGCCGCCACCCTCCGCCGGGCCGAGATCCGCGGCGTCTACGAATCCATGGGACGCCTTCTGGGATGCCCAGCCGAGAACGTGGCGCTCACGGAGAACGCTACGGCGTCCTTCGCCGCCGCCCTGTCTGCCATCCCCTTCGGCCGCGGTGACGTGATCCTGACGACCCGGAACGACTACGTCTCCAACCAGATCCAATACCTCTCGCTTTCGGAGCGCCTTGGCGTCGAGGTGTTGCGGGCTCCGGACCTGCCTGAGGGCGGCGTGGACGTCCGGGCCCTGAAGAAGCTGGTCCACCGCCGGCGCCCCCGGCTCGTGGCGGTCACCCACATTCCCACCAACTCGGGGCTGGTCCAGGACGTGGGGGCGGTGGCTCGCGCCTGCGCCGAAGCGGGTGTTCCGTGCTTGGTGGACGCATGTCAATCCGTGGGCCAGATGCCCGTGGACGTCACGAGTATCCCATGCGACTTCCTCTCGGGCACGGCCCGGAAGTTCCTGCGCGGACCGCGTGGCATGGGGTTCCTCTACGTGTCGGATCGGGCGCTGGACGCGGGTCTCATGCCGCTCTTCCCGGACCTCCACGGGGCGGACTGGGTGGCCGAGGATCTCTTCCAGCCGGCTCCGGACGCGCGGCGCTTCGAGAACTGGGAGTTTCCCTACGCTCTGGTCCTGGGCCTGGGGGTGGCGGCGCGCTATGCGTCGAACGTGGGGCTGGAGGCGATCAGAGAGCGCTCCTGGTCGCTGGCGGCCCGGATTCGGGACGGTCTCGAGGCCATGGGCGCTCGCGTCCTGGACCGCGGTACGCAGCCCTGTGCCATCGTCACGACGTGGTTCGAGGGGCATGAACCCCAGACCCTGGTCGAGGCCCTCCGGCGCGAGAGGGTCAATACGTCGGCCTCCGAGCTTTCGTTCGCCCTTCTGGACTTCCACGACAAGGGTGTCACAGGTGCCCTGCGCATATCACCCCATTACTACAACACCGAGGACGAGGTCGATGGATTCCTCGACCTGTTGGCCGGACTGGTGGGGGGCTGACCCCAAGGTCGTGGAGAGCGGGGAGGGCTGGGCGCTACGCGCGGGACGTGCCATTGTTCTGCGTGCCCGCGCCCTTCCCCTTCCAGATCGGGACCCAACCCGACGACAGCACGTGTGGTCCCACGTGCCTGCACGCGGTCTTCCGCCACTTCGGCCTCGATCTGCCTCTGGAGGAGGTCATCCGTGAGGTCCCTGAGCTCGTCGGAGGGGGAACGCTGGGCGCCCACATGGGCA
>DASWKP010000021.1:0-32378 GCA_036396575.1 Longimicrobiales bacterium
CCCGACGCCGCGCCTGGCCAGAGGCCCGCGTCGTCCGGGCCGGGAGCCGTGGGGAGCGCCGACGTCCGGCGTCTTGCCGCGCCCGGCGAGCCTGAGGTCGGCCTCATCGATCATCGCAATAGACTCCCGCGCCCGTTCGCGGGCGCTTCAGGTGTCGGATCTCGCCTCCGGGCGCGCGGACGCCCGGACGCCCGCCCGATGCGGGTTCCGTTAGCCGCGGCCGGCCACGGCCGCCCGGATGCGAGCCAACTGCCGCAGGTGAAGCAGGTCGTGGCCCGCGTACATGTTGATCATGTGCTCGACGCTCTCATCCCCGCGCTCGACGTGCACGGCGACCCGCTTCAGGTCGTCGGGCGTCGTCCGATCCAGGATCCGCAGATTTCCCCCGCGAAGCAAGGCGAAGTCGGCCAGGGACTCACCGACATCGTCCAGGTCGTAACGCAGCCGCTCCGCCCAGGCATCCTGGTCGAAGCCCGTCAGGGGAGGTCGGTCCTGGGTCAGAGCCAGGCGCATCCGCCAGGCCCACACGATCTCCGTGTCCGCCAGGTGGCGCAGGAGCTGGCGCACGGACCACTTGCCATGGGCTTCGGGGGTGGCCGTTTCGGAGTCGGACATGCCAGCGATCCCGTCGCGCAGCTCGTCGGCCGTAGACCGCAGCACCTCGAAGGGATCCCGCCCCTCCACGAGATCGAGGACGGCGCGGGTGTAGGCCGCCCCCTGGTCGGCGGCGCCTGAGGCGGGGTTGGTGAAGACAGACATGTGGGGTCCTCCGTTTCCGCGGAAACGCGTTGAAGATGGTGGTTCAAGCCCGGTTCAAGCCCGCCGCCCATCGCCCATGGCGCGCCCCAGCACCCAGCGCCGGGGGGGACGGATCGGCGGAGCGGGTGGCGGCGTCGCCCAGGTGCCCGGCGTCCCGGAGGACGGCCAAGGCCTCGGTGATGTCGCATGTCATGACTTTCTGTCGCTGTCGCCCAGCGCCTCTTCTACGATGGCGGCCACCTTAGCCGCGAACCCCGCGCACGCCTCCAGCAGCCCGCCCAGTTTGCCCCTCATCTCCTGGCGGAACGCCCCGTCGTCGATGCTGGGGAGGTTGATGCGCACGTTATATGCGGCCGCCTGGGCCCCCGCGTGGGCCAGGAGGGCGCCGCTCCCCACGTCGGAGATCATCGCCTTGTCGGCCAGGCGCGCCATCTCCAGGCACAGCTCCAGCGCCTCCTTGCACTGCTCCACGGTCCGGAAGGGCACCCGGGTCGCCACCTTGTACCCCTCCTGCATGGCAGTGGCCCTCACCCGGCGCTGCCCCTCGGTGTCCCTGGCCATGCGCATGGCCGTGAGTACCTCGTCGAAGGCGGACGTGTCGTCGTCCACGCCCCGGACCAGGGCGTCTTTGAGGGCCTGGGCCCGCTCGGCCACCGAACACAACTCGTCGTAGCGGTCGTCGAACTCCCCCTTGCCCACGGACAGGTTGGCCACCATTGAGGCCAGGGCCGCGCCCAGGGCTCCGGCCAGGGCCGCCACCGAGCCCCCGCCCGGGGCTGGCGTGTCCCGCGACACCTCGTCCACGAAGTCGAACGTCGCGCGCCGGACCAGCGGGCCGCCCAGGACCGGCATCCCCAGGACCTTCTCGGCGGCGTCGAAGGGCGCCACGTCCCGGAGGCCCATGGACTGGACCGCGGTCTCCAGGAGGTCGGGCACCGGGATGCCCGTGGACTTCAACATCCGGCGCCGGTAGAAGACCGCCGCCCGCCGAAGCGCCTCGTAGGGGATGACACCCACGATCTCCGAGCCGGTGACGCCGATGCCCCGCTTGCGGGCTTCGTCCCGGGCGGCCTCCAGGACCTCGTGGGGCGCCGCGATGTCGTAATCGGTCAGGTTCATGGAGATCTGGGCCCGGCCGTAGTCGTCGATGACCCATCCGATGGCCTTGACGTTGCGGAAGAGCCCGTCCGTGAAGACGGGGCCCGTGGGGTTGTCGGGATCGATCTCGAGGTCGGCCCACCGGCGCGCCAGGTCGCCGCCGTGCGCGTCGCGGTAATGCTCCGCCAGCTCGTCGAAGGACGCCCCCATGAAGTCGCACGGCCCGCACGGATACGAGCCGTCCCCGGCGAAGCGCGCCACCTCGCCCTTGTAGTAGAAGGGCTCCGTGTTGCCTACCCGCTTCCACCGCCCCCTCTCCCGGAGCACGTAGGCCAGCTCGTTGGCGTAACGCCGGTCCGTGGTGTTGAGGTTGACGTTGTATGCGATGAGGAACTCCCTGGCTCCCACGGCGGTGGCGCCGGCCGAGGCGTTCAGGGCAGCGGGTCCGTAGTCGGGGGCCCACTCGGAGTCGGCCAGCTTGTCCGCTAGGCCCTCGTACTCGCCGCTGCGCACCGTGGCCAGGTTGCGGCGCTCGGGGCGGGAGGCCGCGTGCTCGTAAAGGTAGACGGAGATGCCCAGCTCGTCGCCGATGCGCTTGCCGACCCTGCGCGCGATGTCGGCGCACTCCTCCATGGACACGCCCGCCACAGGCACGAAGGGCACCACGTCGGTGGCGCCCATGCGGGGGTGCTCACCCTTGTGCCGCCGCATGTCGATGACCTCGGAGGCCCGCTTCACCGCGCGGAAGGCGGCCTCCGCCACCGGATCGGGGGCGCCCACGAAGGTCACCACCGTGCGGTTGGTATTCGCTCCCGGGTCCACATCCAGGAGGCGGATGCCGGCCACCGCCGCGATGGCGTCGGTGATCTCCTTGATGACGGCGGGGCTTCGTCCTTCGGAGAAGTTCGGGACGCACTCGACGATGGGTTCCATAGGGACCTCGATCCTCTATCGATTCGGGCGCGCTTCCACCGGAAAGCGCCAGGGCGCGGTCGCTGAGGAGGGCGACGCCAGGGTAGGGGAGGGGCGAGGGCGCTGGCAAGGTTGGGCCCGGGCATTGTAGCGTTGAAGCAGAAGTGCCTCACTTGGATTGATGCAGAAATGTCCCACTCTGGAGGGAGGCCTGTGGGAGGACCGGGAGCTCCAGCGGAGTGGGGAGACGCTCAAGTTGAGTCAACGAGACCGGGATCGGCTGGTGGTGGTTCGGGAGATGGCCGAAGGCCAGGTGAAGGTGACACGAGGCGCCGAGCTGATGGGGCAGGAGCCTGGGGACAGGAGTGTGAGGCAGGAGCGTGAGGCAGGTGCATGGGGCAAGGTGGATGGGGCAGGAGCCTGCGGGGATCGCGGGCCCCGGAGCGGGATTCGCCCGGAACTTGATGAGGACCCCGTTCCAACGCGGCGAAGGGCTCGCGGGTCCAGGCTCCGATTTGGGTCGGGGCCGGTGAGATCGAGCGCGGACCCCGCACCGGCCCACCTCGCCGTGCGTGAGCGGGGCGTTGGGTGCGACGATGCCGTGGCCCCCCAATCGACCACCGCTGGCGGGCGGAAGGCTGTCGTGGTCACTTCGGTGCGTATGTGACCCCCGATCGACCACCGCCGGCGTGGGGAGGGCTGTCGTGGTCACTTAGGGGCGTAGGCGGCCCCCGATCGACCACGTTCGCCGCGCGTGCCCTGTGCGTGGTCGTTTGGGGGTGCGCGGGTGAGCTGCGGAACGGCCGCGCCCTCCCCGCCACTCGCCACGTCCACGGAGGGCGGCGCACTCCCCGCCGTTCGCCACGTCCACTGAACGGCGGCGGCCTCCCCGCCACTCGCCACGTCCACGGAGGGCGGCCGGCGGAACGAGCGCACCGTCGCCCGGCCCCCCAATCGACCACCGCTGGCGGGCGGAAGGCTGTCGTGGTCACTTCGGGGCGTATGTGACCCCCGATCGACCACCGCTGGCGGGCGGAAGGCTGTCGTGGTCACTTAGGGGCGTAGGCGGCCCCCGATCGACCACGTTGGCCGCGCGTGCCCTGTGCGTGGTCGTTTGGGGGTGCGCGGGTGAGCTGCGGAACGGCCGGGCCCTCCCCGCCACTCCCTTCCCACATCCACGCAACGGCCGCGCCCTCCCTGCCACTCGCCACGTCCACTGAGGGCGGCCGCCGGAACGAGCGCACCGTCGCCCGGCCCCCTGCCCCCCCCCGCTTACGGCAGCGCCGACCGGTACATCGCCAGCACCTTGGACCAGCCCTGGTCGTAGTCGTCCCGCGCCGCCTGGGCCGTATCGCCGAGCGCCTCGAAGCCACCGTGGCGGAGCGTGACCAGGGTCTCCTCTCCCCGGGGCTCGAAAGTGATCTCGATCGTCTGGGCGGTCTCGGACCCCCGACCGGGATGCCAGGTCAGGGCAAGCCGGGAGGGTGGCTCCCAGACGGAGAAGGTGCCCCACACGTGTCGGTTGCCGTCCTCGTCCACCTCGTAGAGGTCCGACCCGGCGGGTCCAGGCCAGAAGACCGCGCGGCACTTCTCCTTGCTGACCGAGTGCGTCGCCTTGGGCCACCAGCCGCCTACTCCCTCCGTGAAACGCCGGAACGCCACCTCGGGCGACGCCGGCACACGGACCTCCTTCACCACGGGCTCGATCATTCCCCTGCCTCCTCGTCATCGGTGAACGAGGATCCGAAGGCCTCCAACGCCTCGTCCCAGAACGCCGAGACGTAAGCGCGCAGAGGCTCGAATCCCTCTGGCCGCACCCGATAGATGCGGCGTCTCCCCAGCGTCTCCGCCTCGACCAGGCCGGCCTCGCGAAGTACGCGGAGGTGCTGAGACACCGCGGGCTGACTCACCGGAAGACGACCGGCGATGTCGCCGACCGCCAGTGGCCCGCGTCGGATCATGCCGAAGATCCGGCGACGCGTGCCGTCACCGAGGGCGTCGAAGATCGCGTCGTGTCTCACGATTCATAAGTATAAACTTATGAATCGCAGCGCAAGGGGTGCGTCGCACGTCGTGTTCCCTGGCCGGGCGGGTGCGTCGCACGACGCTTCCCTGAACGGTCGGGTGCGTCGCACGTCGTCTTCCCTGGGCGGACGCGTGTACCGCACATCGTCACCCTGAACGGGCGGGTGCGTCGCACGTCGTGTTCCCTGAACGGGCGCGTGTACCGCACATCGTCACCCCGAACGGACGGGCGCGTGTACCGCACATCGTCACCCCGAACGGGCGGGTGCGTCGCACGTCGTGTTCCTTGGACGTGACCACGGCACGCTGGACGGACAGCCGCATCCTCGCCAGGGTGCGGCGTCGCCGCGCGGGTGCGGAGAACGCGGCGGCGCCGCTCAGTACCTGATGCTGAGTCCCACTCGCCCGCCGTCCGGTGCCAGAACGGCGTACGGGGTGAAGCTGACGCCCCCCGCGTCACCCTCATCAGCGCTCCCCGGATTGAACCGGACCGTTCCCAGCACCGCGCTCACGGCCGCGCCCAGGACGTTGAAGGTCACGGCCACCCCGGGCGATGTGGACGGCTCGTTGAACGCCACCACGATGAGGCCGACGTGCCCCAGGAGGGCGGCGGCGCTCAGCGCGCGAGGCCAGTTGAGGCTCTCCGTGGGCGGACCGGTGCTCAGACCGTAGGTCGCCAGGGTGGCGGTCAGCGCGGTCACGCCCACGGTGGCGGCGATGTACCCCGTGGACGACCGTTCAGACTCCGGCTGAGTGCCACCATACTCAGGCTGGATCCAAGCCGCCTCCGCCAACGTGAGGCCTCTACGATCCAGCCAGGCAACGAGCCTCGGATCCGCGGCCAGCTCCGGGACGCGAGCCAGGTTGGAGGCCCGAACCACGTCGCCGACAAGCTCGTCCTCCCCCGAGCGCAACAGGAGATACCCTACGGCGCAGGGCGTGCCGTGCGGATCGACGAAGACGGGCGTCCGCTCGTCGAGGAGGACGTGGTTGTGAGGAAAGACCCGCCGAAGCCGATACTCGTCCAGCCACTCCAACGTCTCCGCGCGGGCCCGACGCTGCTCCTCGCTGAGGTGCCGGACGTCCGCGCCTTTCATCGCCGTGGCCACGCCCTCGAGGTGCCGTTGAATGCGAATGACCTCGTCGGCCGACTCGTCCGGCGGCTGGGAGTAGGCGCCCAGCATCGCCACGACGAGCAGGGCTCTGATCACGCTCCGGGTCATCGCGCACTCCCAGCGTTGAATTGAAGGGTTCTCGCCACCTGACAAGAAGACGACTGGCGTCCCGTTGGGCAACACGAGGAAGGTGCTGGCTCCCGCTTCGCTAGCCTTCCGCGCGGCATAACAGCAGATCCCTCCCCGGCACCGCGCGCTCCCGGGAGGGGGCGCCAAAGAGCTCGTCCGGGTGGAACCGAAACGACCACAGGTCATACCCCAGCGAGCGGAGGAGACCCCGACACTCCCGATCCTCCCTCGCGCCGTGCGTGGCGAGGAAGATCGAGGGGCGACACTGCCGCAGGACCTCGCGCGCCCCTTCGAGGACCGCGACCTCCCCGCCCTCCACGTCGATCTTGAGGCAACTCGGGGCCGGAGCCCCTTCGCGCACCACGCGATCCAGCGTCGTCGTGACCACTTCGAGCCTTCCGGAGGCCCGCAGCCGGCTCGTGACGCGGTCAGGGGTGGACTCGAAGCGCGCGCGTCCGACCTCGCTGGAGACCGCCTCTTCGCGCACCTCGACGTTCTCCGCGGCGTTCAGCAGTACGTGCTCCCGCAGGAAGCCTCGGCTGGCTGGATCCGGCTCGAACGCGAGGACGCGCCCGGCCTCTCCCACGAGGCGCGAGGCGAGTAGCGTGTAGCTGCCCACGTGCGCTCCGATGTCGTACACGACGTCCCCCGGCCGCAGGGTGCGGGCAAACGCTCGCCGCTTGAGGACCTCGTTGAACCCCAGCCACACGCTGGCGGGGCCCGAGCCATGCACCCACCTGAGACCGCGGCCCGGCCCGAGGAGGACCCGCACCACCCGGCCCTTGGGGATCATCGCCAGAGGCAGACGGAAGACGCGGCCGACGAACGATCTCTTCGAGGGGATGAACTCGGTCATGCGGGGGGAGATGCGGGGGATGCGTAGGTGGCTCTCTCCACCAGCTCCTCCACCACCCTCGCCGCCCCCTGCGGATCATCCCCTAGATGCAGGTGCCACGCCCCTCCCGACGCCAGGATCCGCGCGCACGCCCCGGCTTCCTCCCCTGCCAGGTCGAAGCCCGGCTCACGGGGGTTCGCGACGGCCTCCAACACGTCGTCGAGGGTAGCCTCCTCCCACCGGGGCGCTCCCCGGGACGCGTGCAGCAGGCAGATCCCGGCTCGATCCGCGACGGGGAGCGGAGGGAGGACGTTCTCGCACGCGAAGTTTGCGGGAGCTGGCAGCGGCACCGCCAGCTTCTCCCGTCCCGCGGCCCGGATCACGGCCTCCCCTTCGGGCAGATCGGGAAAGAACGCGCGTGCGTCGGGGGGGACGTGGAGGGGGCCGGGGTTGCCCCATACGCGCAGGCGGGGGTGGCGCTGGACGTAGACGACGTCTTCCGAGAGGACGTGGAGGCCTCGGTACGCTGACGCCAGAGAGAGCGTGCTCTTGCCCACCCCCGACGGCCCGTGGAGCAGGAGGGCCCGGCCGTCCTTCATGACCGCGGCGGCATGGATGGCCGTTCTGTCCACGTCGGTCGCGAGGAACAGGGTGAGCGCCGACAGGACGGAGTATCTGAAGTTCGCGCCGTCGGCCAGGAGGGTGGGCGTCACGAACGCCACGGCGTCCGACCGGTCACGGTCGGACACGGCCATGCTTCCGGGCGTGCTGACCAGGATCCTGCGCGCGTCGGGCATGCGGTAGCGGACAAGCGCGCGGGGGGCGTCGGCGGGATCGTCCTCGTGGAGGATGAGGCGAACCCGCGCCGTGCGGGCCCCGAGGAGGTCGGGTCGGCCGGCCAGGGGGCGCCAGGCCCCGAATGTGGCCTCCACGGCCTCCAGCAGGCGAGGGTCGTCGGCCTCGAAGCGCACTCTCACACCCAGGATCGGCAGCTCCACTCGGTGGTCGAGGCTCGCGTCCCGGAACATGGAGTCCCGGGCGGCGGGCGGGGTGGCGGGGTCGGGAGCGTCGTCGACGGTCCGGGGGCCCTTCGGCTCAGGCATGGACGACGTCCTCCACTCCGCACACCTCCTGGTACAGGCGATCCCAGACGTGGCTCACCACGGCCGCGTCGTTTCGGGCGACGCGCCGGGCCGCGGCGGTCGCCACCTCCAGGCGCCGGTCTTCCTGCCCCAGGAGCTCGGCGAGAGCCGTCGCCAGGCCCACCGCTCCCGCCGAGTGGGGCAGAGCCACGGCGGCGTCCGGAGACCAGTCGTCGAGCAGTCCCACCTGGAAACCCACCGCCGGTACGCCCTGCGTGGCGGCCTCCAGGACGACCCGATGCGCGCCCTCGAAGCGGGACGTCACCAGGAGGGCGTGACTCCGCCGGACCACGTCCAGTAGCGTGTCCTGGGGGAGGAACCCACGCAGGCGCACGAGGTGGTCGAGGCCCCGTCGCCGGACCTCCCGCGACACCTCGCCGCCCGAAACGTCCCCTCCCACGACGTCCAGGGTCCAGTCGGAGCCGTGCGCGCGCAGATGATCGGCCACGTCGAGCAGGGCGCCCGGATCCTTCACGCGGTTCAGGGTGCCGACCCACAGCAGGCGGGCGGGCCCGCCGGCGCGCCTTCGCGGGGCCCGGGCCGGCCAGGCGCGGCCGTCCACTTCCAGCGGAACGTGCCGGGCCGGGAAGCCGCGCGCTTCCGCCTGCCGGCGAGCGGCCTCGGTGTGCACGACCAACGCGTCGGCTCGGGCGGCCAGGCGCACCCACATCCTCCCGGTGGGACGACGCCATCCCCCGAATGCGATGTCGGGCAGGCTCACGAACTCCCCTCCCGGGGCCTCCACGACCACAGGCACGCCCAGGAGCCAGCCGCCCACCACGGCCACGGCGCCCTGGGGCACCAGCGCGAAGCCGTGGACGACGTCGAAGGGGCGGGCCCGGTGCTCGCGCGCGAGGTGGACGAGGGCGCGGATCCTGCGAGGCCGGATGCCCACGTTCCACACGTCGGCCCCGGCCAGCGTCCAGCCCCCGGGGCGGGGCTCCTGGCGGAGGGCGATCGCGTGCACGTCGTGCATCCGCGTGAGATGGCCCAGCCTTTCCACGAGGTGGGGAGTGATCCGCTCCCGTCCCGAGCGGTCCACGCCTCCGGCGACGACGTAGGCGATCCTCACGCCGCCACCTCCGCGGAGCGGTCGCCGGCAAGCACGGCGTCCACCTCGCGCCGCATCTCCTGGAGGAAGCGCTCCCGCCGGAAGGGCCGGGCGGCGGCGACCAGCGCGTCGGTGTCGAAAGTCATCGCCTCGAAGCGCCGCACGGCGTCGGCGAGAGCAGCGGGCGTGGGCTCCGCGAACAGGACGCCGGTGGCGGGTGGGAAGCCGTTGGAGCCGGCCTCGCATGCGGCCGGCCGCACGGTGTCCAGGGCGCCGCCCTCGCCCAGGGCGATGACGGGCGTGCCCGACGCCAGGGCCTCCACCACGCCGATGCCGAAGTCCTCGACGCCGGGCAGGATCAGAGCGCGGGCGCGCGCGAGGATACGACTCACGTCCTGGTCGGGGAGGTGGCCCAGGAACGCGACGCGGTTGCCCGCCCGTGCGCGCATGGCCCGCGGGACGCGGCCGCCGCCCACCACGACCAGAGGGCGGTCGAGACCCCGGAAAGCCTCGACGGCCAGATCCACCCGCTTGTAGGGCTGCAAGGCACCCAGAACCAGGTACGGCCCGTCCCGCTCGCCCGTCGCGTGGAAGCGCTCCACGTCCACCGGCGGGTGCACGACCGACGCGTCCCGCCGGTAGATGCGCCGGATGCGCTCCCGCACCGCGGTTGAGTTGGCGACGAAGCGGTCCACGCCCCTGGCCGTCCGCACGTCCCAGGCTCGCAGGCGGGGCGCCACGGCTCGCATGGCCAGCCGCACGGGGACCGAAGCCCGGCCCCGGGCGAAGTAGGCGTCGTACTGATCCCACAGATACCGCATGGGCGTGTGGCAGTAGCAGAGGTGGGGCGTGCCCGCCGGGACCCGGACCCCCTTCGCCACGCAGTGGGAGCTGGACACCACGAGGTCGAAGCCTCGCACGTCCAGCGACTCCACGGCCCTGGGAAAGAGGGGCAGGAGATGCCGGTACGCCCGGCGGGCTCCCGGGAGGCGGTCCAGGAACGAGGTGTGAATGGGCCTTGCCTCGATGGCGGGCGAGGTGGAGCCGGGCCGGTGGAACAGAGTGAAAATCTCCGCCGTCGGGAAGAGATCCAGGAGCGCCTCCAGCACCCGCTCGCCGCCGCGCATGCCCACGAGCCAGTCGTGCACCAGGGCGACCTTCACGAGGACCTCTTCGCCACGCGTTGGCATGTGGCCAGGATGGTGTCGACCGCTTCGTCCCACGAGTAGGTGGCGGCGTGGCTTCGGCCGGCCGCGATCCGCGCCGCCCGGGATTCCGGCGCCTCATCCAGAATGCGGCGGGCACCATCGAGCCATGCCTCGGGCGTCGGCGGGATCACGTCGGCGGCGTCGCCCAGCACCTCATGGCCAGCGCCGTAGCGCGCTACGGCGACCCGGGTGCCGCAGGCCAGCGCCTCCAGGGGCGGCCGCCCGAACCCCTCGGCGCGCGACGGAAACAGGAAGCCCGCGGCTCCGGTGTACAGGGCGCGCAGCTCGTCGTCGGGAACGGCGCCCAGAAGGCGGACGCTCCCCGGCGCCGCGCCGGCCGAGCCCGCGGGGAGCGCCTGTGAGTGGAACCGGGAGTGCGCCTGTGAGTGCGCTTGGGAGTGCACTTGGGAGTGCACTTGGGAGTGCACCCGGCCCACCACGGCCAGGGTCGGCGCCTCGGCGGAGCTCCACATCCCCCACGCGTGGTAGAGGAGGTCCAGCCCCTTGCGAGGGTCTCCTCCCACGGCGAGGAAGTACGGGGCGCGGAGGCCGTGCCGGGCGAGCACGGCATCCACGTCGGCGGCCGAGGCGGGCGCGTCCAGGGGCGCCACCCCCTGGCGGACGACGCCGATGCGGCTTTCGTCCACGCCCGTGGCCCGTGCGATCTCCCCCGCGGCCCAGCGAGACACGGTGAGGAGGGCGGCGGCGTGGCGCGCGGCGCCCACGTGGGCCACCGACGCCCACGCCCGGTAGGGGAGAGTGAACGCGTCCGGGTGGGTCAGGGGCGTCACGTCGTGGAGGACCACCACGTTGGGCCCCCCCCATCGCGGGCTCGCGTTGGCGAGGTGGAGCACGACATCCACCCCCGCCCGCCGGGCCGCCAGGGGCAGCTCGGATTGCTCCCACAGCTTTCCCGGAAGCCGACCCTCGACGACGTCGGCGGCGTCAGCGACGCATCGGTGCGCGCCACTCCCCGACGGCAGCAGGAGGGTGACCTCGGCCCTCCGGCACAGGCGCTCCGCCACCTCCCGCGCGAACCGTTGGACGCCCGTGGCCCGCGCCGCCAGGAAGCGGCCGTTGAGCCCGAGCCTCACGGCGACGCCTCCCGGGGGGCCGCGTCGAGGGCGGGGTGCCGGTCCGGGGGCGCGGGAGTGGCGAGGCCCATGGCGGCGGTCAGGACGATGAGCTGTCCGACGCCGTGGAGCAGCGTCAGCTCGAAGAGGCCCAGGACGCAGACGACGGTGAAGGACCAGAGCACGGTCCTGGGCATGGCCCCTCCGGGGCCAGGATCCGCCCGGCGGGCGCGGCTCAGAAGCCTCAGCCAGATCGTCACGACCAGCCCGGTCCAGGCCACGAGTCCCAGAGCTCCCGTCTCCGCGGCAATGTGGATGTAGGCGTTGTGGGCGGTTCCGAGGAAGTCCCACAAGCCCGGCACCTGGAGGCCGAAGCCCTCCAGCGCATCGGCGAAGCCGCCCGGTCCGACGCCGACCAGGGGATGCGCCTGGAACATCAGCAGGCCGGCCATCATGAGGGCCAGGCGTTGCAGCCCGCTCTCGTCCAGCAGCGAGGCGGTCAGGCGTTGGGAGACGGCCCCGCCGAGGATGACGTCGGCCGCGATCGCCGCGAGGAGGGCGCCTATCCAGATGCGGGCGGCGGTGCGGCCCGACGCGACCAGAAAGAGGACCGCGGGCGCGACGAGCGTCGAGAACCAGGCCCCCCGGGAGAACGTGAACAGGAGGCCGGCCACGACCATGATGAAGCCCGCGACCGACAGGATTCGGCCTGTCCGGGTGGTCGCGGTCCGGACCTCGTGGAACGAGAACGGGAGAATCACCGCCAACAACATGCCCAGTCCGTTGGGTTGACCGAAACCCCCCGCCGCCCGGTACAGCGGCGTCTCCCTCAGGGGAAACCGACCTGGTAGGATGCCCGCGCTCTCCAGCGCCGCGGCGGCTCCCGCCAGCGCGCCGGCCAGCGCCAGCGCCCGCGCCACGGTGCGGACGCGCCCCGAGCGGCCCGCCAGGCCGTCGGCCGCCGCCACCAGGAGGAACAGGAGCAGCGTCAGGCTCACGATCTCCCGGGCCGCGCCCACTCGGTCCGTCGCGAACAGCGCCGAAAAGGCCCAGGCGGCCAGGAGCGCGGCGCCCCAGCGCATCGGCACGGCCCCTGAGTCCAGCCGCCGCGGCGACACGGTGCGGCCCATCCACCATCCGGTCAGCGCCAGCGCGGTCACCACGAGCGCGGCGGACACTCGCACCGCCTCGGACGCGTACAGCGCCGGCAGAGGAAGGGCCAGAACGACCAGGACGAGGCCGTCCACCCAACCCGCGGCGACCATCACTACCAGGCCGCACGCGAGCGCGGCTCCGCCCGTGGCGGCCAGCTCGATCCGGAGCGCCCCCACTCCCGCCAGGGCGGTTGCGGCGCCGGTCGCGACCAGGAGCGCGGCCATCCAGGCGATCCAGGGATCGGACCCGGCCGCCGGGAGCACCGAGGCGCCCCGACGGGGTCCGTCGACGATCGCGCGCGCGCCCGCCGCTGCCTCGGTCAAGCTTCACCTCCCGAGAGGACACGGCGGTAGAATGCCACGGTCTCCGTCGTGACGCACTCCTGCGAATAGGCCTCCACGGCGCGGACACGCCCCGCTTCTCCCCGCTTCGCGCGCTCCTGGGGATCTTCGGCCAGGCGCTGGAGCGTACCCGCCAGCGTGGACACGTCCCCCTCGGGCACGACGCAACCGGCGCCTCCCACCACCTCGGCCATCTGTCCCGCGTCGGATACCACCACCGGTACGCCGCACGCCATGGCCTCCACCAGGACCCGTCCGAACTGTTCGGTCCAGGTCCGCGTCGTCCGCGACGGCAGGACCAGGATGTCCAGGGCCGCCATCCACGAGGCCACTTCGAGGGACGCCACGTGCCCCGTGAAGCGCACGCGGTCCCCCAGGCCCACCTCCCGGCTCCGACGCACTAGCGTCCCGGCGTGAGGGCCGTCCCCCACGACCCAGGCGCACATGCCCGGTACCCGGGCCACCGCTTCCAGGAAGACGTCCACGCCCTTCTCGGGCACGAGCCTGCCCACGTATCCCGCGACCACCGAGCTTTCCCGGACGCCCACCTCACCCCGACGGCGCCTCCGGTCCTCCGGCGAGGGCCGGAAACGCTCCGGGTCGATCCCCATCTGAGGGAGGACGGCGAGGGGCCCCTGGAATCCCCCGGTCCGCAGGACGCGGGCGGCGTCCTGGCTCGCGGCCATTCCTCCCGCCGACTTCCGGAACACGTGTCGCTGAAGGGCGCCGAAGGGAGGCGGCAACCGCTTGAGCAGGTTCTGATAGGCGAAGAACACGAACGGAACGCCCCGACTCCCACACAGGCGGGCCACCTGGAGCGTGACGACGCTGTACGGCTCTTCGTCTGCGTGCACGAGGTCGGGCCGGCAGCGGTCCATGACCGCGCCCAGGCCCCGGTACACGTGCAGGTGGTTGTGCCCGTGACAGATGACGGGCAGCGCCTCGACCGCCGGGTGCGTGGGGTCCGGATCCTCCCGGGGGGAGCGACCCCAGCGCTCGGGGACCACGGTGTGAAGGTCCACGATCCTCGCCAGGAAGCGGAGCTTGTCCCGGTGCGCGACGACCCAGGACGCCTTGGAGACGTAAAGCACCTTCACGGCGCGCCCTGCCCCGCGTGGTCGAGGGTTCGGCCGGCCCGGCTCCCGGACGACCTCCCCTCCCGCAACGCCGATGTCAGAGCGCGGACCTCGGTCCGGCCCAGGGCCCCGCCGCCCACGTAGAGCGCCAGCCAGGCACCGGCTGCGCCAGCCACACGGAGCCAGCCCCCCGTCGGATCCGGGAACAGCCCGGCCAGCCAGCCCAGCGCTCCCGCGCAAGCTGCCAGGGCGAGGGTACGCGGTCCGGGCGCCGACCGCGCCACGACGTGGAGCACGCCCACGAAGCCGATGGCCATGACCGCCTCCGACGCCAGCCGGGCCAACGCGGCCCCCTGCGGGCCCATCGCCGGGATGAGGCTCCGGTTCAGGAGGATGTTGACGGCGATGCCCACGGCGTAGAGAGCCGCCACCGGGCGCATGTTGCCGGCCGCTCCCAGCACGTACGCGCCGTGGATCGAGATGGCCAGCAAGGGCAGGACGAGGCCCAGGATGCGGACGGTGCCCGCCGAGACGGCGTAGTCCGAGCCGAACAGAAGCGCCGTGGCCGGTCCGGCCACGAGATGGAGCGCGAGGCCGGCCGGGACCGCCGCCAGCAGGATGATCTCGGTGGAACGGGCGCCGGCCCAGGAGCGCGACGCGGCCGTGCGCGACAGCCGAGGATAGACCGCCGCGGCGGCCACGATCACCAGGGCCTGGAAGATGTCCACGAACTTGTACGCGGCCACGTAGACGCCCACGTCCAGCTCGCTCCGCCAGCGCGACATGAGGAGGACATCCACCTTCGAATAGATGGCCACCCCGATGAAGGCGGCGGCGAAGGGGGCCAGGCCGCCCAGGAGGAACCGGGCGTCAGCCATGGTCTCGTCGTGGAGCGCGCTCGGCCCACGAGATGCCTGAGACGCGGGGGGCGCCCGGCGCACCAGGTAGAGGAGCGCCGCGCTCCATCCCACCGCGGGGCCCCAGCAGAAGGCCACGAGGCTGCCCGTGGCGAGGAGCAGCGCCACGCCCACGGTGCCGGACACGAAGCCGAACAGCGCCGACGCCCGCGCCCAGACCTGCATCCGCTCGGCGGCCTGGTACCAGGCGCCGAGGTTCTCGGCCCAGGCGGCCAGGGCATAGCCCACTCCGAGCGCCAGCGCGGCGTGCTGCACCCGGACGTCCAGGTCCAGGACCCAGCGGCACAGCACGAGCAGGGTGAGCAACATCACGGCGTTCGTCCCCGCCTTGACCAGGTGGGCCGCGCGCAGGAGGGCACCCGCGCGCTGGGGCGCCCGGGCCATCTCCCTGACCAGGAGGGGCTGCATCCCCAGGGTAGCCAGGATGCTCAGGACCACCGCCCAGGCGACTGCGGTGCCGTAGGCGCCGAAATCGGTGGGACCCAGGAAGCGGGCGGCCACCACCACGGAGGCTACCGTGAAGATGCGAGGCAGAACGTAGGCCAGGAGGAGGGCCAAGCCATTGGCCAGGAGTTGGCGGACGCCCCCGCCCGGCGGGGAGTCCGCCGGTGCCGCGAAGGTCATCGGTCCGCCTGGCCTTCCAGTACCGCCCGGACCGAGCGGACGAGGATGGCCGCGTCCGTCTTCCAGGTGCGGTTGCGGACGTACTCCAGCTCCAGGTGGATGCGCTCGGGGTATGGCGGGCGGCTGCGGCCGAGGCACGTCCAGGCCCCGAAGAGGCCGGGGCGCACGCTCAGGAGCTCGTCCTCGTGAGGGCGGAAGTGATCCAGTTGCTCGACCTGGACCGGCCTCGGCCCCAGCAGGGACATGTCGCCCATGAGGACGTTCCAGAGCTGGGGCAGTTCGTCGATGTAGGTGCGCCGCAGCAAGCGCCCCACGGGCGTGACCCGGGGATCGACGCCGTTGGGCAGCTTGTACCCGTTGGAGCGATGCAACTCCTTCAGGTCGGGGTCCTTCTCCAGATGCTTCTCCGCCCCGACATCCATGGTCCGGAGCTTCCAGCAACGGAAGGGCCGGCCCCGCAGGCCGATGCGCCAGTGCCCGAAGAACACCGGGCGTCCGCTGCTCAGCAGCACCGCCAGCGCTCCCGCCAGCAGTAGCGGGCTGGCCAGTACCAGAAGCGCTACTCCCCCCGCGATGTCGAAGGCTCGCCGCCCCGACTCCGGGCGCGTCCCGTTCACCCCCACAGCTCCCTCCGGTCCCTTTCGTTGCGGCAGACGACGACCGTCCCGGCGACATGGGCTCCGGCCTCGCGCAGGAGCCCGGCGGAGCGGGCCAGCTCCCGCAACGGGGTGGCGCCGGCACGGACCACCAGCACCCCCGTGGCGCCCCCCGCCGCGGCCCGGCGGGCCGCGTCCAGGTTCGTGACGGCCACAGCCTCCGGGCTCGGCCCGTCCGGGTCGAAGGCGGCCAACGCGGCCGACAAGGCAGGGCCTTCCCGCTCCGCCCGGGCGCACACCACCAGCCGGGCTCTGGGTCCCGCGGCGGCCCGGATCGCCTCGGCGCCCGCAGCATCCAGGTCCACCCGCGCCCCCCGGCCCAAAGGCGTTGCCAGGACCGGCGCCCCGGTGACGCGACGCACGTCGGCCCCCTGGCGCACGGTGGCGTCGGCCCGCTCCACCAGGGCCATGGCCAGGACGCCTCCGCCCGTGGCCAGCAGGAGGCCCACCGCCAGCGCCAGCTTCTTGCGCGGCCACACGGGCTTGTAGCGCAGCCCGGGCTCGTCGATGACCTGGACCGTGGAGAAGGACAGGGCCTCCCGGAGCTCCTCCTGGCGGAGGCGCTGTTCGGTGAGGACCAGGACCTCTCCCAGGATGCGCATCTCGCGGCGCCGGCGCTCCAGCTCCACCACCTGGCTCGGAATGCCGGACAGCTCCAGTTCCAGGTCCCGCAACCGGGCGCCGAGCTCGATGATGCTCTCATCCAGGCCGGCCCGGACCTCCGTCACCATCGCCCGCAGGGCCTCGTCGAGCTGGTCGATGCGCTCTTCGATGGTGCGCACCTCGCGCGTCTCCGCGTTGCGGCGGGAGGCCGCCTCCGCGCGCGCCTCCTCCAGAGTCGTGAGGCGGGTGAGGAGCCCGCCCACCGTCTCGTTCTCCAGGAAGGCGGGGCTGGCCACCAGCGTGGTCCACGCCTGTACGCGGCTACCGGCGCTGTCCGCCCGCGCGACCTGGGTCTCGAGGGCGGCGCGCTGGGCACGGGCCTCGAGCCACGCTCGGTAGACCGCCTCGAAGCGGCCGATGAGCGCTTCGGCCTGGGCGTCGGGAGCCACCAAGCCGGTGGTGCGTTGGATGGCCTCGAACTCCTCCTCCGCCACGCGGAGCTCGGCCTGGGTCTTGAGGGCCACGGCACGGAGCGAATCCACGGTCTCGCCGCTCTCCCGCTGGAAGAGCCCGGTGCGCATGAGCAGGAAGTGGCGCACCACGGCCTGTACCACCTCGAGCGCTACCGCGGGGTCGTCGTGGGCGTACGAGATGTCCGCGACGTTGGCTTCCCGGCGAGTGCGCTCCACGGTGACCCGGTCCGACTCCTGGCGCACGGCTTCATCCCGTGGCAACGTCTTCAGCCGGACGGAGACCGGGCCTCCGGCGGGCGGCGGGCGGAATGTGGCGGAGACGCCGCCGAAGCGGGCCGCCTGCCCGACGGCAAAGGAGCCGATCAGCGAGTCGGTGGGAGCCGTGCGCTCGACGCGTACGGTGCCGGGCGGGTCCCATGTGATGTCGTAGGTTGCGTCCAGGGTGGAGTCCGCCACCGCGAGGGACAGGAACACCGAGTCGCGATGCCAGCCCCGTGGGGCCTGAAGGCGCACGGATAGAGCGACGTCCCGAACCACGCTTTCCGCGAGGGTGCGGCTGGACAGGATCTCGAGGTCGTTGGCGAAGGGGTCTCCGCCCGGCTGGAGGAAGCTCAGGACGCCCGACGTCGGGGATACGCCCGCCGACGGAGGCGGGTTCGCGATGCGAAGCCTGGCCTCGGCGCGGTACACGGGCCGCGACCCGAACACGACCACGAGCGCTAGAGCCAGGACCGGAAGGGCAACGCTGAGTCCCCACGGCCACCGGCGGGCCACGAGGCTCCACCATGCTTCAACGATCGGTGCTCCCACGGCCTCGATTCCGCTCCCGGTCATCGCAGGATCAACACCGTTACGAGGGACACCAACACGGAGCTGGCCGTGCCGATCAGGAGGGGCAGGTTCTCGGCCGCCCACGAACGCCGCCCGACCACGATCCGGTCGCCGGATTCGATGGGGACATCGACGCCCGCGATGCTTCCCTGGTCGGTCACCATCAAGGTCTCCTCTTCCCGCACGAGCCGCACGTCACCCCGGTTCGCCGACATGGTCAGGCCGCCCGCCGCCGCGATCACGTCCGCCAGGCTCATGGTGGGGTCCACGGGGAAGAGCCCCGGCTGGCGCACCTCCCCCAGGACCGCGATGCGAAGCAGCGGGGTAACGCGCACGGCGGCGTCGACGAACTCGGCGGCGAAAGCCCTCTCCACCTCCGCGCGGACCTCGGAAAAGGGTCGCCCGACCACCTGGATCAACCCCGCTACCGGGAGGAGGACCTGGCCACGTTCGTCGACGGCGTACTCCCCGATGGGACGTCGCTCGGGCTCGGGAGGGGGGGACGCCCTTTCGGCGTACGCCTCGAGGCGCACGGCGTCGCCCGGTCGCAGCCGGACTTCGACGGTCGCCGTCGTCTGTGCTCGTAAGGGGCCCGCGGCCAGGGCGGCGGCCAGGAAGGCGACCGGGGCAGCGGCCAGGGTCACCCCCGTCAGGCGGGTAAGGGTTCGCATGATGGCTCGGATGCTCGGAACGGGCGGGATACGGACGCACCCCTTGCCCAACGGCTCAATTACTCAAGCTTAAAGATCATGTCGACGATGCGCCAACCTCGACCGCCTCGAATGGAGGCAAGACCCGTGCCTCCGCGGGCCCCCCTTCCGTTCGATGCGTTCGACCTGTCGGATGAGGATATCCGCCAACGTTTCCGTTGGGCCAGGCGGAACGGTCATCCCCGCTATCCGTGGCCCGACGTGCCCATGGCGGACTGGGCCCGCGCATGCCGCGCGGTCGCCGACGCGACGGCCCGCGTGCTGGCGGACGGGACGGCGAGCCCCGGGGTCCACCGGCTGGATGCGTCCGCCGGCCGCGCGGCCCTGTCCGTGGCGGCGTTCACCACGGGCATGGGCCCGCTCTTCGGCCGTTGGCTCGACCAAGGTACGCTGGAGACGGATGGAGATGTCGCCGAGGTGCTCGAGCTGCATCTCCGGCACGGGCGGGCGCGGGCGGACAGGACCGCCGCTCTGCTCGAGCGGATCACGGAGACGCTGCGCCCGGTGGCGGCCCCCATCGTGCTCCTCAAGGGCGCGCACACGAGCCGGTACCTTTTTCCCGAGCCGGGCACGCGCCCCATGGCCGACCTGGATGTGCTCGTGGGCGCGGGCCTCTTTCCCCAGGCCGAGGAGGCGCTTCGGCGAGCGGGCTTTCGCCGTACGGGCGTCCGCCACGGACCCCTGCGCAGTTCGTGGGACCCGCCCGACGCCCAGCAGAGCGGTTCCACGGCCATCCGCTCGCTGCACCTGTGCCACGGCCACCAGGCTCTGTCCGTGGACCTGCACGCCTCCCTGGCCCGGGACTTCTACGGTGTGCACACCGTCGACCTGGGCCTGCCCGGCGAGCGGGACCTGGTGCGGGTGCCGGGCGCCGGGCCGGAGGCGCTCGGCCTGTCCGCGCCCCTCCTCTTCCTCGTCCTGGCCACGCACGCCTCGGAGGACCTCCACAACCTCCAGCTCGTCCGCCTGGCGGAGATGGCCCTCCTGGGCCGGTGCCTGTCGGGTACCGAGGGTGGCTGGCAGGACACGCTGGGGCGGGCGCGACGGGCCGGCGCCCTGCGCTTCAGCCATCCCGCCGTGACCCTGGCGGAGCGCCTGGTACCGGGCTCGATCGATCCCGGCTACCTCGCCGCCGCGAGGGAGGACTCGCCTTCGCGCCTGATCCGCGTCGTGGAGCGTCTCGAACCGGGCGTGGCCCAGGCCCTGGACCGCCTGAGCCTGGAGGAGCGCCTCCTGTGGGCCCGGGGGCCGAGGGAGGTGTGCCGACGGCTCCTGCGGATGCTCGTCCCGGACAGCGCCGGCGGTTCCCTCCGTGTCCTGTGGGCCATCTACGCCAGCCGGTTCATCCGCCTGGTCCGGGGCAGGGTCCGCCTGGGGAGCGCGCGGCGGAAGGGCGAGGAATGACGCGAGCCTCATCATGCGCGGCGCGCCACGACCGACCGCGCCAGGGCGCCTCCGCCCACCGCGGCCACCGCCGCCGCGATGCCGAAGAGGGTGCCGAAGCCGGTGGACGCCAGGATCAGTCCGCCGAGGGAGGCCCCCAGAAGGCCGCTCAGCTCGGTGGCGCCATTCCGCCACGAGGACGCCGCGCCGTGCACCGACGGGTCCGCCCGGTTCAGGACGATCTCGTCCAGGAGGGGATTCGTCGCCGGTGGCACGAGGCCCTGGACGGCGTAGATGGCGATGGCCAGGGCCAGCGGTGGGCCGGCAACCAGGGCCAGCAGCGCCACGGGAAAGACGAAGACCCAGCCCGCGAGGGCCCGGCCCGGCCCCACCCGGTAGGCCACCTCTCCTCCCGCGAACACCGCCAGGGCAGTGAGGCCCTGAACGGCGCCGAACAGCAGGCCGATCCGAGCCACGGGCATCTGGTGCACGCGCTGGAAGTAGATGTTGAAGAAGGGCAGTACGAGGGCCGCCGCCAGCATCCAGACCAGGATCAGGCCCACCAGTCGCCGGACGTCGCCCGGTACGCGGACGGGCGCGGCGCGATCCGTTCGGCCGGCTTGCCCGGCGCTGGCGCGCGCGGCACCGCCTTCGCCGGGGCCGGCCCGCCTTCCCGGAGGCAGAGGCACCAGCAGGAACGCGGCCGCCGCCAGCAGGGTGCCTCCCGCCCCCAGACCCATGGACACGCGGAGCCCGGTGAGGCCGGAGACGCCCAGGACCGACGCCACCTGGCCCGGGACCACGCCGGCCATGGCGGTCCACAGCGCGCCGGAAGCCAGAAGGAGGCCCACGTTCCAGGAGAAGGCCCGGGACCGCACGCGGTCGGACGCCACCGCCATGAAGATGGGCGCCATGGACACGCGCCAACCGGCCGCGCCCGCTCCCGCGAAGAAGGCCGCGGCGTACACGGTCGGCTGACGCGTGACCAGGCATCCGGCCAGGAGGCCGACGGCCGCCAGCAGGACGGCGCCCGAGTAGGTGGCCCTCGCTCCCCAGCGGTCCAGGGCCAGGCCCGCCGGGACCAACGCCGCGAGCCCCCCCGCGGTGAGCGCCGCCGCCGCCGCGCCCATGACGGCTTCGCCGTGGCCCAGCTCGTCCAGGTAGAAGTTGTAGAGGAAGGCGTGCGCGAAGAGGCCCGAGCCGAAGAGCACGTTGGCGGCAAAGAACGGCGTGACCGGCCGCCAATCCTCTCTTACGTTCGTGATCGCCATCCACCCCTCTTCGCGCCGCCATGCGGGACCTCTCGCTCCTGGAAGGTTGGGAGCATCCCCCGCGGGAGGCGATCCGGCAAGCCCCCCACGACATCTCGTAACGTCACTACCAACGACCCTCCAACCCCAATCGTGCCATGAACCGATCCTCCGTTCGCATCGCCCTTCTCGCGGTGACTTCGCTCGCCTGCGCGGTGACCCATCCCATCCAGGCCCGCGCCCAGGCCGCCGACACCGCCGCGGCGCCCGCGGACACGGTCTTTCGGCTGGAGTCCATGGTCGTGACCGCTACGCGGGTCGCGGCGCCGGGCCAGGCTCTGGCCGCCAGCGCTCTGGGCCACGCCGTGACCCTCGTGGATCTGGGTCTCGCGGCGTCTCCGTACGCTCTGGAGGCCCTCCGTGACGTTCCAGGCTCCTTCATGGACGAGAGTGTGGGACCCGGCGGGCCCACCATCGTCCGGCTGCGGGCCGGCGAGGAGGTCTTCACCCAGATCCTCATCGACGGGGTCCAGGTCAACCAGAACGGGGGCTTCTTCGACTTCCAGGGCCTCGCCCTGTCCAACCTCGATAGGATGGAGGTGGCCCGGGGGCCCCAGAGCGCGGTTTACGGCTCGTCCGCCGTGAGCGGCGTGGTGCACCTCCTCACCCCCAGAGGCCCGGAGGGCCCCCCCCGTGTCACGCTGAAGGGTGAGGGAGGGTCGGCGGTCGAGGAAGGCGGAAGCTGGCGTTTGAGCGGCGCCGTGCGCGGTGGCACGCCGCGGTTCCGGTACTCGTTGGGGGGAGGCGCGGCGTACAGCCGCGGCATCTACGATCTGCCCCACGATACCCGGACGGCGGACGGCTCGCTGCGCCTGGACTGGGCTCCGGCTCCGTCATGGGACGCCACCGTCACGGCGCGCCGCATCAACGTGGAGTCGCTTCTGCCGGTGCGGGACGCCGGGGCTACGCGGGTGCCGTTGGACCCCAACGCCTTCAACGAGCGCACGCGCGACGTGGAGGCGCTCACCGTGCGCTTCGCCCCTTCATCCAGTTGGAACGCGTACGTGCGGATGTCCCGCTACAACGAGGACTTCCTGTACGCCGACGAGTTCGACGACGTCAGCGTCCCGCCGGACGCGGGCTACTTCGTGTTCGACGCCAACCTCGTCTTCGAAAGCGCCCTCACGCGCACGACCGCGGAGGCGGCGGTGGCGGCGGCGGCCGGGCCGGTGCGTGCGACCGTCGGGCTGGTGACCGAGCGCGAGGAGCTCCTGGACCGGATCTCGGGGGACTTCGCCAGCGATCCGCTGGGGCTCGAGCGAAGCTCCGTGGCCGGCTTCGGGGAAGTGGCGTGGACGCCCACGGCGGACCTGGTCGTGGGGGCCGGCGTGCGCTTGGAGGACTACGAAGGCCTGCCCATTGAGACGACTCCACGGGCTTCGCTGCGGTGGACGCACGCGGACGCGCCGGTGTCGCTGCGCATGGTTGTGGGCCGTGCCTACAAGGCCCCGAACCTCCAGCAGCAGTATGTGGACAACCCGTTCATCGCCTCCAACCCCGACCTCCGCCCGGAGCGCAGTACGTCCGTGGAGGCTGGGGTGGACCTCGGTGGACGCGGCCGGCCCTGGAGCGCCGGGCTCACGGTTTTCCGCCAGAGCTTCGACGACCTGATCCGGACGGTGGCCCAGGAGGGCGAGGAACAGCAGATCAACCGCAACCTCGGCGAGAGCCGGGCCACCGGCGTGGAGTGGGAGGCGGGTGTGCGGTTGAGTGGCCCCTGGCGCATCGAGACCCAGGGCGCGTGGATCGAGACCGAGATCCTGGAGAACAGTGGCCTGGCGACGTCGGAGTTTCCCGTGGGCGAGTCGCTCCCGTTCAGGCCGTCGTTCGTGGGGTCGGTCACGCTGGCCTACCAGGGAGCCGGACCCCTGTCGGGGAGGCTTACCGCGGGGCGCCGGGGCAGCCAGACCGTCCTGGCGGAGCGCTTCAGCGGGCCGCGGACGCCCCTGGACGGCTACACGCTCGTGTGGGCGTCCGCGTCGTGGAGGGCCCAGGACCGAGTCCGGGTCTTCGCGCGGGTGGGCAACCTGCTCGACACCGAATACCGGACCGCGTTCGACCGCATGGGGAGCCCGGCCACCGGCGCCCTCGGCATGGAGGTGGTCTTCTGAGGGGGGCTCCGCGTCCCCGCGCTATCGCAGCTCCTGGCTGTCCTCGAAGGCGTGCGCGCCGACCCCGTGCACGACGTTGTCCCGCTCAATACAGCAGTTGGGATACGAGCGCCAGACCTCCAGGACCGCCGGGTGCTTCATCCCTTCGCAGATGGCGAAGCAGCAGGACTGGTTTCCTATGAACAGCCTGCTCCCGCGGATGACGCGAGCGGCTTCCAGGAGGTCCGCGGTGGGAAGGTAGGGCACCTCGCCGAACGCTTCCACGAACGCCAGGTGCTCCTCCTGGAGGCCGATGAAGCAGGACTCGTGCCGGTGCGCTTCCACGAACCGTGCCCAGGGAAAGTCCTTCGGGCCGTGGTAGCGTAACGACCGGTTGAAGACGATTGCAGGGGATCCGTTCGGCGGCGGAGCGATGTCGAGCCACGGCTGTTCCAGGCACCGAGGAGGCGCCCCGAGCTGTCGTCGCTGCCATTCGGCGAGGGGGACGCGGGCGGCGGGTGAGGTCTCCCGCTGCCCGCGGGACTCGTGGAGCGCTCGCAGCGCCGTCATGCGCCAGGTATTTCCGTTGTACGTGCAGGGCTCGCCGCTCCACGGGCGGACCTCCCGGATGTAGTCCTGGGACTCGAGCAGCGGCACCAGGGGCGCATAGACATCCGGGGTCAGCCGCTGCCGCGTGATTCGTAGCGGCTGGATCTCCAGGACGATGGGCTCGCCGTGGTGCTCCGCGAGCCACTTGGCGGTCGGGAGGAAGTAGACGAGGTCTCCGAGGTCCCCACCGTGATTCACCGTGATCATCCGTCCTATCCGTCTGCTATCCGTAGAGCCCGCTGCCCCGGTAGATCTCGAGGCCCCCCGCGTGGCGGACGGACATCGCGGGCTGGCCGGACAGGGGCATCTGGGAACACCCGTACTCGCCGGCCCTGTTGATGGCGACGAACTTCTCGGAGGGGATGTAGTCCGAGCCGATGGCGTGGTACCGCCCCACGATCATCTCGCAGGCGTCCTCGCACGCCTGCTGAGGCGAGCGTCCCTCCCGCATGCGGCCGACGATGAAGTAGCTGGCGCACGACTTGATGACGTCCTCGCCCCGGCCCGTGGCTCCGGCTGCGCCCACGTCGTTGTCCACGTAGAGGCCCGCGCCGATGATGGGCGAGTCACCTACGCGGCCGGGGATCTTCCAGCTCATGCCGCTCGTGGTGGTGAGGCCCGCCACGTTTCCGTCGGGGTCCACGGCGAGAACGTTGGTCGTCCCCGTGGTCGAGTCCGGTTCGCCGTCGAGGGGCCCCGTGGCCGCGGGATCGGCCCCATCCCTCAGGTGCACCGGCGGCCCCCAGGCATCGCTGTCGCTCAGTCGCTCCCGCCATCGGAGCCAGGTCGCCCGCGCGCGCTCCGTGAGGAGGTCCTCCTCCCGCATCCCCCAGGACCGCGCGAACTCCAGCGCGCCCGGGCCCACCATCATGACGTGGTCCGTCCGCTCCATGACCAGCCGCGCCACCGACGACGCGTACCGGATGTTCTCGAGGGAGGCCACGGCTCCGGCGTTGTACGTGCGGCCATCCATGATGCAGGCGTCGAGCTGGACGACTCCATTCCAGTTGGGCAGTCCGCCGTAGCCCACGCTGATGTCCTCGGGATCGTCCTCGATGATGTTCGCGGCCCGCTCGATCGCGTCCAGGGCCGACCCGCCCGACGTGAGCACGTTCCATCCCGCCCGCATTGCGCTCTGTCCGGTGTCGTTGTCGTGGCTGGTCACGAGGAGGGGGACGCCCGCGGCGGGCCGGGGCCCGGGCGCACGAAGGTCCGGGATGCGTCCCAGAGCCGCGGCGCTGGCACCGGCGACGACGGAGTGACGGAGGAAGTCGCGGCGGTCGACGGAGGGGTGCTTGGCCATGGCCGAGCCTTCAGGTAGGGGAGGTAGGGGATGGTGTGGAGCTGTCCCGCGGCTGGCCGGCCGGGTAGGCCGGGCGCGGGGCGAGAAAGGCACGGTAGAGAAGCCCTGACCGTGCGGCAAGGACCCGGAGGCGACGACGCGACAGCGGCCCTGGAGTCCACGAGGGGTACCGGCGGAGTCCCCGATCGGCGGCCATTCTACAGCGCCCCCCGCGCAACCTCCCAGACCTCGTCGAACATCGGCTCGGTGAGGCGCCCCGTGAACGTGTTCTGCTGGCTGGGATGATACGAGGCCACCACGAGGACCGGGCGGCCTCCCGGGTCGTCGACGCCCACCCGCGCGCCGTGGCCGAACGCCGGCCGGGGCGACGGCACCGTTCCCCACATGTCCGACAGGGAGCGCAGCACCTGGTTCCAGGCGAAGCCGCCCAGGGCCACGATCACGCGAAGGCCCCCCAGCAGCGTCAGCTCCCGCTCGAGAAACGGCGCGCAGGCGTCCCGCTCGACGGTTGTGGGCTTGTTGTCCGGCGGGGCGCACCGCACCGCCGCCGTGATGAGGACATCCCGGAGCTCGAGGCCGTCCTCCCGGGATGTGGAGTCGGGTTGGGAGGCGAACCCGGCGCGGTGGAGGGCCCGGTAGAGCCAGTCCCCCGAGCGGTCTCCGGTGAACATGCGCCCCGTGCGGTTGGCGCCGTGCGCCGCCGGGGCCAGGCCCACGATGAGAACACGGGCGTCGGGGTCGCCGAAAGCCGGAACGGGGCGGCCCCAGTAGTCCTCGTCGGCGAAGGCGGCCTTCCTGTCCCGCGCCACGCGCTCCCGCCACTCGACGAGGCGTGGGCAGCGGCGGCACGCCACTACTTCCGCCCGGAGCGCCGTCAGCGACGGCGCGGCGTCAGCGGGCACGCGGGCGCCCGTCAGAACGGCTTGTAGAGGGCGAGAGCGCCGGCCAGCGCGCCCAGGAGAGGCAGGAGGAGCAGGGCGGGCACGGCCCAGCCGGGCCGCTTGCGCGCGATGAAGGGCATAGCGACCAGGAGGCCCCAGATCGTCAGTTTGGCGAAGACCCAGCCCGGCAGGAGTTGCGAGTGGGACACGCCCAGCCTCGCCAGGAGGCCGAAGCCTCCCACCAGGACCAGGAGCAGGGCCACCCCGTGGAGGGCGCCCAGCCGGCCTCGCCACGGATCGCGACCTTCGGGACCGCCTTCGGTGACGCCGCCCCACGCGGCTCGGGACAGCATGGCGGCCACCGCGACGACCAGGAGGAAGATGCCCAGGTAGTGGATCAGCTTGTAGGTGCCGTACGACATCAGGGGCCTTCCTCCGCGAGGTCATCCTCGGCGAGTCCGTTGGCCGCCTCGATGAGCTCGGCCAGGAGCGGGCGCAGTCCCATCCGGATCTCCTGGAAGGCCGCCGCCTGCCGGATGGTCCTGTGTGTCGCGTGGCGGATGCCATCCTTTCGGCGCCAGGCTTCGACCCGGACGTCGTAACCGGCCGAACCTCCCGCGGCAGTGGCGATCACGATCCTGCGATCGAGCCCGTCCCGGAACCACTCGAGCGTTCGGTCCGGCCCACCCGACTCGTTCTTCTTGAGATCGAGCCCGTTGGCCAGCGCAAAGATGTTCAGATCGCCGTCGATGTCACGGAACGCCTCCTCGATCCCCTGTCCCTCTTGTCGGGCTCCCTCGAAGTCTTCCGGCATGGCATCGCCTCCAGACGCATACCTCCTGTCCTCATTCCGCTCGATCGAGCGACCGCATGGGCCCGTCCCGGACGGACCCCTTCCTGCCCGACGCGCCGCTTCCAGCCCAGGTTTCCACACCACGGACCGTCGAGGCGTTCCCGGTAACGGCATCAACTCATCTGAAGTAGAGCTTGACGTGGATACCTGAGCGGAACGTCTGCACGCCCCAGTCGGTCTCGTCGATCCGCGAGCCGCTCTGCGAGTTGAGCTCGTCGAGATCGGAGTGGAAGTAGGTGAGCCCCGTATGGCCCCCGACGCCCAGCCAGTGCAGCGGATTCCATTCGGCTCCCACGGCCAGCGAGCCTTCCACGACCACGTAGTCCTCTTCGCTCTGGCGGGCGCCGCCGAGATTCAGGTGGGCGCCGCCCCAGCCGTAGGCGATCTTGCCGCGAACGTATGGCGACACCACCCGGGTCCGGTTCAGGTACCACCTGATCACGGGTCCGACGCTCGCCGAGGCCCGTGCGACCGCCACCTCCGCGAACGAGGAGCCGCTCACCGTCCATTCCGTGTCGCGGTGGCTGATCTCCGCTTCGACGCCGAGCTCCAGTCGGTCCATGAGCATGTAGGCGACTCCAAAGAGCTGAGAGTCGTCGTTCTCGAACAGTGCCAGCGAGATCGACCAGTCCCCCCCCGCGGGAAGGTCGGGCGCGTCCTGAGCCGCGCCTCCCACGGGAGCGAGGAGCGCGAGGGCGAGACCCGTCAGTGCGGACAGGCGGGAGGGGAGCACGGCGGCAGTCCTTCGGAGGGGAGGGTAGTCAGGCATCCACCAACGTACGGGAAGCACCTCGGAGGCGTTACCTGCTGGACCGCCACGCCGTCCACCACAGGTCGCGGAGCATGGCTGCGCCCGAGGCCAGGCGGTCGCCCGCGAAGGCGCGCGTGGTGGAATCGGGCCGGGCGGGATCGAAGCCCACGTCCCGGTCCAGCCGGTAGAGTGTCATGACCTGCCCGTGGGACTCCAGGATGTGCTCGACGACCGCGGCCCGTACGTCCTCCAGCTCCCGAAGGGGCCGGGATGCCAGGCCCGGCGCCAGGTCCGGCGCCGTGACCCGAGCGTTGACGAAGTCCGATTCGAAGCGGGAGTGGAAGGAGCGGTCCCGGGTGAAGCCTTCGGGGTTCGGCGCCGCGGCGGCCCAGCCGTTGAAGTGGATGGTCGTGTGGTGGGGCTGGGAGGCATCGGCCACGTAGTGCCCCAGGATGCCGGCGTCGTCGACGATGCGGTCCTCGATCCAGCGCCGCTCCGACGGGTCCGTGGCCCGGTGCCACAGGCGCCACTCCACCAGTAGCCGCTGATAAAGCTCCACGATGTGGAAGGGCAGGAAGCCCACGTCGGACTCGGGGCTCTCCAGCCCCGAATCGTACACGACTCGGTAGAACTCCCAGCGATCCTCGGCCTCCAAAGCCACGGTGGAGATCCGCTCGAGGTCGATGTAATGATCGTACTTGAACGCCTCGTCCATCTCGGGCAACCCGCCGTCGCGCCAGCGGTCGGGCTCGGGCCCGAGGTACGCGAGCTGATCGGCGCGCTCCCGGAAGAACGCGGGCATCTCCTCAGGAAGCCCCTCCACCGCGGCGCGCGTGGCCAACTCGTGGCCGACGGCACCCCACGGGACCGGTGCGGGTCGGACCCCCATGGTGGCGACGGCGAATGTGGCCAGGAGGGCCGTCCGGCTCGACGTGTTCACGGGGGGGCCTCGATGAGCATGCGGGATCGGGAAGGGCGCTTCGCGGGGACAGCATACCGGGCTCGATCCTTCCCGGACAGTGCGGGTGCGCGCCGGGCGGCGGCGTGGTAGCCTGAACCCGGGGTGTTCGCACCTCGTAGGAATGAAGGCGGGTGCACCTTGGTCGCTGAAGCTGGGGGAGGACTCCTCGTGGTCGAATCGAACCTGCCCGCCGTCCCTTCCGCCGTCACCGGGCCGGGAGGCTCGGCGGTCGCGCCGGAGGACGGGCCGCCGGGCGGCGCGCCGCGAGGAGCGGGGCGCTGGCTTCGCCCCCTGGCTATCGGGCTGGTCGGGGCGCTGGGCATCCTCCTGTCCCTGGCCTTCGCGTCTCTCCTGGGGCCCCGGGTGCGCCGGGCGGTTCTGGTGGAGGTGGACGTCAGCCCCGTGGGTTCGGAGCCCGCGTTCACGGACGCACCGGGCGAGGCGGCGCGATTCTTCGCCGACCGGGACTCGGTGACCGTCCGCATCCCCTGGGACATGACCGTGGCCGACTTCCTGGGCCTCTACCACCTGGAAACGAATCCGTCGGCCCGCGAGGCCCTCAGGACCCAGATCGGCGCCGTGGCGGACGCCGACGTCCTCCGGGAGGGAGACGAGGTGACCCTGACCCTGACAGCCACGCGACCGGGCAGCGGATCATGAGCGAGCGCGACCCGTTCCAGCGAGGCCAGGAGGCCACCGAAGCCGTCCGGCGGGAGATTGAAGCCCTGAGGGAGGACGCGCGCGCCCTCGTCCGGGACGAGGTGGAGCGCGCCGGCATGCCCCGGTCGGAGCTGCAGCGGCTCGTGGCCGAGGCGGTTCGGCGGGAGGTCGCGTCGCGGGGTTCGGCGGCCCCAGCCTGGCGGAGCGTGGGTCTGGTGGCGCTGGGGTCGGTGATCGGCGTGCTCGCCGGGGCCCTCGGATACGCGGCGCTGGCGGGCCCGGGCGACGTTCCCGCCTCCTCGCCGGGGGAACCGGCACGGGACGCGGCGACGGTGGCGGCGATCGACAGCCCGGCGCCGGCCCCACCTCCCCCCACGCCCGAGGAACGGGCCGCCCTCTACGACTCGCTCTTCGCCGCTCGCGAGGGGGGCCTGGAGCCTCTGGTGGCCGCGCTGGAGACGGGGGGCGCCGCGGTCCCGGTGGTCGAGGCCGCGGGCGCGTGGCGGGCCGGCGGAGATCTCACGGCGGTCCAGGCTCGGCGCCTCCACGACGCGCTGGTCCAGGCGGCGCTCAACGCCACGACCGGATCGAGCCTGCGGCTGGACGGATTCCTCACGCGCGATCCGTGCGCGGGTGATTCGTGCGGGGCGCTCCTCGAGCTGTGGACGGTCAGGGGCGGCGAGCTGGGCATGCCTCCGCTGCCGGAGCGAGCCGCTTCGGCGACGGACATCCTCGCTTTGGTGGAGAAGGTGCTGGTCCTGAGCCGGATGGAGACCGGCGGTGGCTGACCGGAGGCACCTGACGGTCGACCGTCACGTCTTCGCTTCGCCGGCGGCGGCCTGGGACACGGCATGGGCCACCTACGGGTGGTCTCCGGCGCTGGAGGGCGCCCGGGCCAGCCGGCTGGAGGAGGAGGTTCCCTGGGGCAGCCTCCTGGCCAGGGTCGACGCGCCGGCGCGGCTGAGCGGTCCGCCTGCCTCGGTGATGGAGGCTTCCAACCGGGACCGGCTCCAGTCGGCGTTCCTGCCCATGGACGGGCGCCTGGGCTTCTCGGTGTGGGGCGCCATCGGCGATGAGCGCGTGGGCTCCGAGTGGAGGGTGCTCACCCATACGCTGCTTCTGGACGAGGATGCCTTCCGGCGCCTGGCCGGGCACCCTGAGGGGCTGCTCCACCTCGGGGGCCGGCCGTCACCCTGGCTGGAGCGCCTGGTGAGCGCGGACTTCTCCGAGCCGGTGCGCCTGTCCCCGGTGGAGATCGAGGCCTCCGACGACCTGGTCCGCTCATTCGTACGGGGCCGTCACGCGGAGATCGCCCGCCTCAGGGACCGGATTCTGGAGGCCGTGGGCGCGGAAGCCCTGGGTGCTTCCGTGGGCGCCATCTACGAGGCTCTGGCCCGAAGCCTGCTGGGAGATCGCGTCCGGTACGTGGCGGTCCGGGGGACCGGCCCCCACAGCGCCCGTCTTCTCCGCTTCGTGTGGTTGTCCCTTCCCCTGGAGGACCGTGTTCGGGTGTCCTTTCAGACCGAGCAGCGTAAAACCGAGCGGCCCCGGGCACACCTTCTGGGCCTCGCCGCCGAAGAGTGGGGCCGGTTCGTCCCGGACGGTGCGTGGATCGTCGGCGAGGACGAGCCTCTCGACGCGACGCGGGGGCGGGCCCACTGGGCCTCGCTCGTCGCCGACCCCGAGGCCTGGGACCGGTTCGTCGATCTGGACCGGCGGGCGTGGCACCGGGCCTGGAGTCTGGTCGCGCGCGACGACCTCACCTCCGTGGCCGGCCAGGAGGCATGGAGCCATGGCTGGGCGCGCGGCGGGCCGACCCTGGCTGGGGCGCTGGACCTCTACGGCGTGGAGATCGCACGGGCCGGAGCCCCGCGCCTGCTCGCCGTCGGGAGCGTTTTGGCGAGGGCTCTGGAGGTGACGCGCGATCCGGCCGCGGTGGAGGGCGCCCTCCGGGACATCTCGCCCGCCCACCGGGTCCAATTGGCGCGGGGAGCGGTGCGAACGCTGGCCCGGCGGGGAGGGGAAGGCCGGCGCCTGGCGGGAAGGCTCCGCTGCCGGATGGCCGCCGGGGGCGACGCGCTCCTGGGACGGGAGCTGCACCGCTTCGTGGACCGGGAGTCCGAGTGCCTCCGCGAGGTTCTGGCCTCGCCCGAGGACGCGTGGCTCCTGGTCGAGGGCGCGCTGCCCGGAGCGGTCCGTGGGGACGAGGTGGCACGAGAGCTGCTGCGCATGGGGGTCGCGGACGGTGTCGCGGACGGGGTCGCGGACGCCGCGTGGTCGGAGCGAGGCATCGAGGCGCTGACGGTCGCCCTGGGGCGGTTCAGTGGCGCTGACGCCGCTGACGCTGATGCTGATGTGACGGGCGACGCGCGCGAGGCCGCGAGTCGCGTCACGGGCGAGGTGGTGGCTGACGTCCTGCTGACGCTCGCGCGCGAGAAGCCGTCGGGGGGCCAGGCGGTCATGGCCGCCGGGGGCCTTCTGCCCATCCTGGCGGAGGACGCTCTGGCGGCGTTGGCCGAGGACCTGGCCACGCTCCTCAGCGACGGGGAGGGCGGCGCGGCCGCCGAGGCGCTGCGGGTGGCGGTGCTGCTCCGGGGCGGCGAGGCCACGGGGGCTGGCTCCGACCCCGCGATGGTCCGGCTGCTGGCGGCCGGGACCACCGCCGCACGCCCCGAAGAGCACGCCGACGCCTGGGCCGAGCTGATCGGCCGCGCGCCCGCCGGGTGGCTGGGCCGGGACGCGATCCTCGCGTCCCTGAGCTCGGTCCTCCGGCTCGCGGAACGCAGTGCGGGCGGAGCCGCCGGGAGCGAGCTGGGCCCCGCTCTGACGGCCCTGGCCTCCCGG
>DASWKP010000022.1:0-3171 GCA_036396575.1 Longimicrobiales bacterium
TGCTGCGGAACTTCCAGATTCGGAAGCGGCGGCCGTGCCGTCCGACTCGTTCCTGCCGAAAAAAGACCGGTCCGCCATCGTCCAGCTTGACCGCCGCGGCGACCACCAGGAAGACGGGGACGCCGACGACGAGCCCGACCCCCCCGGCCAGGAGGTCCAGCGCGCGCTTTCCCGGCGTCATCGCCGGAACCGGTCCACGACGTCCTGAACCGCCTCGATGACGTCCTCGACATCCTGGTCGGCGAGGCCCGGATGGAGGGGAACGCTAACCGAGCGGAGGTAGTTCGAGTAGCTCACCGGCAAGTCGTCGGGCTCGATGCCGTAACGGTCCCGGTAGTAGGGATGCAGGTGCAGGGGGATGAAGTGCACGGACGTGCCGATGTTGCGCTCGGTCAGCTCGCGGATGAAGCGGTCCCGGTCCACGTCCAGCATCTCCAGGCGCAGGCGCAGGACGTACAGGTGCCAGGCGTGCTCCACGTCGGGGCGGCGGCCTGGGAGCTCGAGGGCATCCATCCCCTGGAATGCCTCATCGTACCGGGCCACTACCTGCCGGCGGCGCTCCTGGAAGATCTCCACTCGGCCGAGCTGCACGAGGCCCAGAGCGGCCTGGATGTCGCTCATGTTGTACTTGAAGCCCGGCTCATGGACCTCATAGTACCAGCTCCCTTCCCTGGCGTACCGGAGCCAGGCGTCCCGGCTCATTCCGTGGAGGCTCAGCGTCCTGGCGCGCATCAGGAGGTCGGGATCTCCCGTGAGCATGCCGCCCTCGCCGGTGGTCACGTTCTTGGTGGCGTAGAAGCTGAACGCCGTGAGGTTGGGCCCGGAGCCGACGACACGTCCGGCGACGCGCGCCGGGAAGGCGTGGGCCGCGTCCTCCACCACGGCGAGCCCACGGTGCGCGGCCAGCGCGTCGAGAGCCGTCATGTCCGCGGGGTGGCCGGCGAAGTGCACGGGAAGGAGCACGCGGGTCCGGGGCGAGATCGCCGCCTCCACCGCCCGGGGATCGATGTTCAGGGTGTCCGGTTCCACGTCCACGATGACCGGTTTCGCACCCAGGTGCTCCACGACGTTGGCCGTGGACACGAAGGTCGTGGCTGTGGTGATCACCTCATCGCCCGGGCCGACGCCCAGGGCCTTGAGAGCCACGTGCAGACCCGCCGTGCAGGAGTTCAGGGCCAGGGCGTCGGACGCCCCGACCCGGTCGCGGAACGCCTCTTCGAACAGCCGGGTCCTGGGGCCCGTCGTGATCCACCCGGAACGAAGGGCATCGGCGACCTCACGGATCTCCTCCTCACCGAGGGTCGGAGGCGAGAAGGGCAGGAACTCGGTTCTCACGCGGAGCCGTCCTCGGCGGATGGGGTGAATGCGTCAGGGTCGGATCGGTTGAGCCTGGACACGACGGCCACGAACTTGCCGGACGGCGCCCGGGGGATGTCGTCCACCACGTCGACCTCCACGCGCACGTCACCCAGGCGTTGCCGGATCCGGGACTCGACGTCGCGGACATCGTCCGGACCGAAGCCTGGAGCCGGAACCACTTTCACGCGGATCAGGTCCAGCCCCTCCTGGATGACCTGGCCCTCGCGGATGTGGGGCTGATCCACGAAAACGCCATGGAACCGCACCATCTCACGCCCGTCGGGACCCACGAGAACGTCCTCGATGCGCCCGATGACGCCTTCCAACACGGGCAGGGCTCGTCCGCACGGGCAGGGCTCGCGCGCCCACGCGGCCAGGTCGCCGAGGCGGAAGCGCACGAAAGGCTGGTAGAGGCGCGACAGGCTGGTGGCCACGACTTCGCCCGGCTGCCCCGAAGGACAGGGGCGGCCGTCGGCGTCCAGGATCTCCACCACGGAGACATCGGGGCTTACGTGCAGGCGGCCCCTCTCGCACTCGGAGGCGAAGACGATATTCTCCACGGTGCTGTACTCCTCGAAGACAGGGCACCCGAAGCCCGCCTCCATGACCCTGCGCATGGCCGGCGTGACCTTCTCGCTCGTGGTCACGACCGCCCGCAGGTCCGGCGTCCCGAGACCCCGCTCCACCATGTGTCGGGCCAGGAGGTAGCAGGACACGGCGTACCCCGTGATCCACCTGACGCGGTGACGCCGGAGGGCATCGACATAGGCGGGCGCGGTGGCCGGTCCCAGGTGGAAGGCCGAGAAGTAGACCTGGCGCTCCACGACATTGAATCGGTGGAACGGTCCGCTGCTGGCGGGATCCGGCTCCACGATGCGCCCGGAGAAGGTGGCCCGTGGCTCGCCGAAGGAGACGCCGGCCCAGTTGGCCGAGCGGACCTCCCTGACCGCCAGGGCTTCACGGTATTCGGGAGGGGTCCAGTACGTGCGCACCGGGGTCCCGGTGGAACCGCTGGTGTCGAAGGCCAGAGGGTGCCATACGCGCATATCCTGGCGCAGGAAGGCCCCCGGGTCCGCCCTGAGAGGCTCCTTGTCCAGGAGGGGCAAGCGCTCCAGCCTCCCCTGGCGGGCCGCCTCCCGCTCGCCCGCGGACCAGGTATCACGGTAGTGGGGCACGGTGTCGGCCGCCGTGGCCAGAACGCTCTTCAGGCGGGCCTCGGTCCATTCCCGCCACCGCTCGGGGCTCCACCTCTCCCGAGCTCGGTAGCCGGCGAGGGCCTCCCGGTACCCCGGGCCGAAGCGAACCCAGTGCCACCAGGCGCCGTAGGCGCTGACGGCCGCGTGCTGTCCCCACACCGGCAGCCCGGCGTAGAAGCGTTCGCTCAGGCCCATGGCGCGGTCAGATCCATCGGTCCACGAAGCGGTCCAGCCGGGTTCTGAGGCGTCGGACGCGGCTCCCGGCCGCGCGTCCGCCGGCTTCCTCCAGGCGCGGCAATACCTCCTCCGCCAGCCGCCCTGCCCTGCCCCGGATGTCCGAGGCCACGTCGCCGACCCGCTCCAGGAGCTCGTCCCGGGCGTCCTCGAAGTCCTCCCAGAGCGGGGGGAGCGCCTCGGGCGCGTCCTCGGGGACGCGCCACCGGGAGAGGCCGTTCTCCTCCAGGAAGCGCACGATCTTGGGCTGGGCGCCCACGGCGATGACCGGGCGCCCGGCCTGGAGGGCGAAGAGGATGCCGTGGAAGCGCGAGCTGACGACAGCGCGGCTCGCGAGCAGGGGATCCAGCGTGAACGACTCGGGCACGGGTTCGCCGAGGTC
>DASWKP010000023.1:0-17532 GCA_036396575.1 Longimicrobiales bacterium
CACGCATTCTGGACGCGGCTACGCTGGGCGGGAGATCCGGAGGTGGCACCCCCTCCTCTTGGCCGCCTCCTGTCGACGGAGTACTGGGAGGAGATCGCGGCGGGCATCGACCCGGAGCGGGCGAAGGACTTCGAGCCGCCGGGCGTGAGCGGCTCGACCGGCCAGCACACCACGCACTTCGTGGTGGCGGATCGCTGGGGCAACGTGGTGTCCGCCACGCAGACCCTGGGCAACTCCTTCGGCAGCCGTATCATGCCGCCCGGCACGGGCATCTGGCTCAACAACTCCCTGGCCTACTCCACATTCGAGCCTGCGGGCAACCCGATGGACGCCCACCCGGGCCGACGGAAGCTGTCGGGGGACGTGCCCCTCTTCGTCCTTCGGGACGGCCGGCCCTGGATCGCGGTGGGCACTCCGGGCGGCCATTCCATCGGCCAGACGATTCCCCAGATCGTCATGAACCTCCTGGACTTCGGGATGGACATCCAGGCGGCCATAGCGGTGCCCCGCGTGTCGTTCGCGGAGCCCAATCAGTTGCTGGTGGAGTCCGGGATCGATCCCGCCGCGCGCGCGGAGCTGGAGCGCCGCGGGCACGACGTACGCGTCGTGCGGGCCCTCGGAAACGCCCACGGGCTGGTCGTCGAGTGGGGGGCCACGGGGGCGCCGACCGGGTTCTACGGCGGCGCGGATCCACGTGGCGCGGGGCTGGCGCGCGGGCACTGAGCCACGCGGGACGGACTTCCTCGCGTCATCTCGTCGCCTCGGACGTCGAGCGGCGCACGGATCCTACCTCCTGCTCCCCCGCGTTCCGCGAAGTCTGGACCTCCATCAACACCCCTGCCGACACGTTCCCTCCGCTGACGACGACCACGACCGGTCGAGCGTCCGACACGGACAGCGCCCCCTCCAGCACGGCCGCGATGCCCACGGCCCCTCCTCCCTCCACGACCACCCTCAGCGACCGAATCGCATAGGCCATCGCGGCCCGGATCGCCGACTCCTCCACGACCACGTGCTCGTCGACCCAGTCCCGCACCAACCCGAACGTCAGCGCGTTCCGCAGCCCGATCCCCCCGGCAAGCGCGCTCGCCACCGTCTCCTCCTCAGGTAGGTCCACGGGCCGGCCCAGAACCAGGCTTTCGAGCATGACCCGGGCCCGACGGGCGGAGACCGCCACCGTGCGGACCGCGCGCCCTCGCGTGCCCAGGACCCAGGCCATGCCTCCCGCCAGCCCCCCGCCCGACAGCGGAATCACCACCGTGCCCACGTCGGGCAGGGTCTCCAGGATCTCGAGCGCAACGGTGCCCTGCCCCGCCGCCACCCAGGGGTCGTCGAAGGGGTGCACCACGGTGAGGCCGCGTTCCCGGGCCAGGCGCTCGGACACGGCGGCGGCCTGGTCGTAGGTCGCGCCCTCGACCACGGCCTCGGCGCCGTGGTCACGGATGGCCTGGAGCTTGACCGGATCAACCCATCGGGGCACGCACACGACCGCATGGGCGCCAACGCGCTCGGCCACGTAGGCCACGGCAAGGCCGTGATTGCCGCTGGAGCACGCGATCACACCCCGCCGCAGCTCCGCCTCCCCCAGGGACAGGATGCGCGCGGCGGCGCCACGGACCTTGAAGGAGCCCGTCGCCTGGAGGCTCTCGAGCTTGAGGTGGACGGGAACGCCCAGGCGCCGGGACAGGTCCGGGGCCTCCACCAGGGGCGAGGGCGGCACCACCTGGCGCACCGCGGCCAGGGCGGCGTCCAGCGGAAGCACGACTTCTTCGGCGCTCATGGGACGGCCCCACCCGCTCAATGGGAACGAGCGATGTCCGCCTCGGCGGCGATGAAGCCGAAGGCCGCCCACTGCGCCTCGCGCTCGAGGATGGCGTGCCACGCCGCCATGGCCTCATCCGTGCGCCCGTGCGCATAGTGCCAGTTGCCGACCCCGTACGCCGCGGTCACGTTCTCCAGCGCGGCGTCACCGGAGCCCGCCCCACCTCCCACCTGCTCGAGCGTCCGCTCTCCCTTGTGGAGGAGGAGGATGTCCAGGTAAGCCGTGCTCTCAATGATGTCCATGTCCGCGTCGATGTCCGCCAGGACCTCCCGGGCGCGGTCCTCCAGGCCGGACCTGAGGGCGGTGTTTACGAGCCAGTACGAGGTGGCCACTACGCTGTCAGGGTGCTTCGACGCGGCCAGGCACGCTTCGTAGGCGGCCAGGGCCTGTTCCATCTCTCCCTTCAGGTAGTGGGCCAGGCCCAGGTGGTACCAGATGTTGAAGTGGAGCGTGCTCGTGGGGATCGCGAGGGCGTTGGGCTGCCCGTCGGGCTCCGTCTCGTCTTCGGTGTCCCGGATGAGATCCACGGCCCTCCGGAAGTCGGCGATCGCCCGGTCCAGCTCCCGCACGGAGACGTATCTGTGTCCCCGATGGCGGAGGAAACGGGCGTCGTCGGGGTGCAGGTCCACGCCCCGGGTGAAGAGGTCGATGGCCTCCCGGTATCGGCCCAGGTAGGCCGCGCGCCGGCCGGCCCAGATGAGGGCGTCAGGGTCCCCGGGCGCGGCCTCCAGCGCGGTCATCGCGGCGGCGTAGTCAGCCTCGCGGGCCTCCTGGACATCGGGTGCCGCCGCGACCGGGAAGAGAGGCTGACCCAGCAGGGACAGCGCCTGGGCGCCATCCGGTAGGGGCGTCGGCGTGACGGTCGCGGAGGGTGGGGTCTCGGGCGGCGTCCCCGACCCGGCCTCGCCGGAGTCGCTGGGCCCGCAGGCCAGGACTAGGAGGAGCGGGGCGAGGACCGAGCGTGGGTACGGTGGGGGCATGGGGCGCTCCTGGACGGCAGTGAGGGGACCCGGGAGAATGGACGCCCGGGAAAGGGCGGGCGCAAGTCGGTGGCCGCTGCGGACCTCCCTCGACCTCGTCGGCGCGGATCCGGCGGCCCCCGCCCGGGTTCTGAGAGGCCATGAAGAAGGAATGCTGCCTGCGATTCCAGCGCGTCACCGCCGAGGGCGCCGAACGAGCCGACGCCGCCGAACCCGGAAGCTGGCTCTTCGTGCTCCACGGCATCTATGGGGCGGGCCGGAACTGGCGCTCGGTGGCGAACCGACTGGTCGGGGCTCGCCCGGACTGGGGGGTCGTGCTCGTCGACCTGCGTCAGCACGGCGGCTCCACCGGCTTCCCCCCACCCCACACCCTCGAGGCCGCGGCGGAAGACATCCAGCGGCTTGTCGACGCGGAGGGCCACTATCCGCGCGCCATCCTGGGACACTCCTTCGGGGGCAAGGTGGCGCTGGTGTACGCGCGGGAAGCGCATCCGGCCCCGGAGCAGGTGTGGGTCGTCGACTCCACCCCGGCGAGCCGCCCCCCCGGCGGAACGGCGTGGACGATGCTGGACGTTCTCCGCGACCACCCCGGCCCCTTCCCGGACCGCGCGACGGCCCGTGCGGCCCTGGAGGCGCGGAGCCTCCCCGGGGCCGTGGCCCGCTGGATGACCACGAACCTCGACCGCGCCACGGACGGATCGTACGCGTGGCGCATCGACCCGCTCGACATGGAGTGGCTCCTCCTGGACTTCTTCGAGACCGACGCCTGGGACGTGGTGGAAGCACCGCCGGCCGGGGCCGCCATCCACGTCGTGAAGGCCAACGAGTCATCCGTGCTGGACAGCGAGGCCATGGAACGCATCGTCCTCGCCGCCGACGCCAACGGCCGCGTCCACCTCCATCACCTGGAGGGAGGGCACTGGGTCAACTCGGACAACCCCGACGGGCTGCTCCGTCTCCTGTCCACGGAGCTGTAGCGGGACCCGGCGCGCCGGGAGGAACGCGCTTCGCCCGCGGCTACCTTCCGCCGGTGTCCTCCTGGGTGACGGGCCTGGACCTCCACAGCGTGCCGTCCCGCATCACGCGGGGGTTGGCGTAGTCCTTCTCCAGAAAGGGCACCCCGTCCACCATCCACAGAGCGGGCTGCTCGCCCTTCAGGTGGTGGTCGAAGAACTGCATCATGCGGATCTGAAAGTCGATGCGGTTCTCCTTGCGGGTCAGGTGGTGCTCTTCGTCCGGGTAGGACAGCAGGATGACCTCCTTGCCCTGGCGCCGGGCCATGTTGAAGTACTCCAGGCCCTGTCCGTAGTCCACCGCCCCGTCCGCCGTGCCGTGGAGGATCAGGAACGGCGTCGTGATGTTGGCGGTGTGGTGGATGGGGGACTGGCTCACGAAGAGGTCGAAGTCCTCGAAGGGGGTGGTGCCCATGCGCACCTGTCCCACCTCGGTGATGCCCTGCTGCACGCTGCCGCTGCTCCGGTACAGCGTGTTGTAGAAGGAGATGAGGTTGGTGGGCGGGGCGCCCGTGACCACCGCCGCGAACAGGTCCGTGTGCGTGACCACGAAGGACGACTGGTAGCCTCCCCAGGAGTGCCCCTGGAGGCCGATCCGTGCGGGGTCGGCGTAGCCCAGCTCGATGACCTTCTCCACCGCCGCCGTGAGATCGTCCAGCGCGGACGTGCCCGGTTCGCCGATGGTGTAGACGATGTCGGGCTGGAGCACCAGATAGCCGTTGCTGGCGTACGTGGCCATGTGGGGCCGGTCGTCGTACGTGGGCCCCTGGTAGGCGTGGTGCCGGTCGCTCATGAGCTCGTAGAAGTACACGAGCATGGGGTAGCTTTGGCCCTCCTGGTAGTTGGCCGGCAGGGCTAGCGTGCCCTGGAGCTCGTTGCCCCGGCTGTCGGTGTAGTCGATGAGGATCCGGCCGGGACTCCAGGCGAAGTCCGCCTGTTGGGGGTTGGCGTCCGTGATCTTGCGCGGGTTCCTGAACGCGCTGTCGCTCACCCAGTAGTCCGGGAACTCGACGAACGTCTGCTGGGTGAAGACCATGCGGTCGGCGGACTCGGCTTTGACGGGGCGCCCGATGGACCGGTCCATCCAGATGAGGGGCTCGGGATCGCTCCCCTTGTCCACCTCCCAGTAGCCGGACCACTTGGTTCGGTCGCCGAAGGCCGTGAGCAGGACGGGCTCGCTCAGGTCGATGCCCTCGTCGCCACCCGTTCCGCCGCCGAAGCCCCCGAACCCGCCTCCCCCCCCACCGTCCAGGCGGGTCACCCGGAAGCGGATCCGGTCCCGGTCACCCAGCCCCCGGGTCAGGTTGACGGCCTCTTCGCCGCTCAGAGGCACCTCCCACACGTCGTAGCGGTCGTAGAGGAGCACGCTCCGGCCGTCTTCGCTCCATCCGGCCACGCCGTGAACGGGCAGCTCGTAGGGGTGGTCGTCCTGACGATCGATGAAGTCCACCCCGCTGGAGGCGGTGAGGTCGACCTCCTGGCCAGTCGCCAGGCGACGCGCCATGACCCGCTCGTCCCTGAGGAAGAGCCACCACTCCCCGTCCGGGGACGAGCCCATCTGGCGGCGCACGCCCTCGGCCATGAGGGCGCGCGCTCCGGAGTCGAGGTCCACCCGGTAGTAGTCCGACCTGCCGCCACCCCAGGCGACGTCGTACTCATACGGGGTGGGGTCGCGTCCGATGCCCCAGCTCGACTCGCCGGACTGGGAGACGCTTTCCAGGCTCTCGTCCGCGAGACGCACGAAGGTGAGGTCGGCGCCGGCCAGGTTGACCACCGAGGCCCAGGTGGCGTTCCGGTTCCGGTCGGCTCGGACCTCCTGGACCGACTGCGCCTCGGTGTCCATCCAGTGCCACACGTCCACGTTGGCCCGGTCCTCCAGCTCCTCCCGCTCGTCGGCCTGCTCCTTGATGGCAACGAAGAGCCGGTCTCCTCCCTCGGACCAGCTCAACCCGCCCCGCTCGCTCACCACGAAGCCTTCGGGAAAGCCGGGCGCGCTCGCGTCCAGGCGCTGAAGGGCTCGTGGGCTCTCCACGTCGCGGAGCACCAGGAGAGTATTGTCCCTCTCGACCATGCCGTCGGGAACCTCGCCCCGAAGCGCGGCCAGAGCCGTGCCGTCCTCGTTCCAGGTGAGGTCCGAATAGGTGGCCGCGCGGGTCTCCAGGGGTACGATGGCCCCGGTCTCCAGTTCCAGCAGGTAGGCGCCGTTGCCCGCGTCGTCCCGGGCATCGACGACGTAGGCGAGGTAGGAGCCCCCGCGATTGACGTCGAAGCCCGACACGTTGCCCAGGTTGAGCGAGGTGCCCCGGGTCAGGTCGTGGACCACCAGGTCCGCGCCGTCGAAGCCCGCGTCGCTGCCCGCGCCACGCTTGCGGACGAGCAGGATGGCCGCGCTGTCCGGGAAGGAGAAGGAGGCCGTGTTGACGAAGATCGTGGAGTCCGCCGTGGCCAGGTGCCGCAGGACCAGCGTCCCGGAAGCGGCGGCGGCGCCACCCCGCCCCCCACCCTGGGGAGGAGCGCCCCGACCGGCCGCCGAGGCCCGGCCTCCCTCCGGTTCCGGAGGCGCGACGAGGTAGGCCACCCAGGCGCCATCGGAGGAGAACCGAGGGGACGAGCCCCTTGGTACCGCGTGGACGTCGTCCCGGTCCAGGGCCTTCACGAAGAGGGTGTCGTCTCCCTCCAGAGGGGCGTAGGCGTAGCTCATCCAGGCCCCATCGGGGGACAGGGCCACGGACGTGACGCGCTTCCACGGCCCGTAGTCGTCCACGACGATGGGCGGTCTGTCCTGGGCGGCGAGGGAGCCGGCCAGAATGAGGGCGGGCAGGAGCGTCGAAAGAGCCGACAGAACGCGGCCGGTGGGTCGCGAACGTCGCGGGATCGGAGACATGGTCGTCCTCCGGTTTCTTGCGGATGGATCGTGTGTCCCCGACCATACGCGGGGGCATGCTGGTACGCCAGGCAGGACGGGTCTTCCCCCACGGATGTCGTCAGGAAGGTCCCGACGGAGCGCGCGACCCGAGGCCCTTATCTTCGGGCATTCCTCACCTCGACATGCGAGTTTCCACCGTGCCCGTCAGCCTCCAGCGCCCGGAGCCCAGCCTGGATACCGGCCTTCCATCCCCTGCATCTCCCCGGGACGACACCCGCCGTCTGAACCCCAGAGAGCACGGCGCCTACGCCGAGCTGACGTTCCCCGTCCTGTCCGGTCTGATCCTGGGGGGCGTTACGCCGGCCGGCCTGGGGCTCGGCCTCCTGGTCGCGGCCCTGTTTCTGGCAAACGAGCCGCTGGCCGTCCTCCTGGGAGCGCGGGGTGACAGGCTGAGGGATCAGCTCGGCCCCGCCGCCCGCCGTCGTGTCGGGCGCCTGGCCGCGCTGGCCCTGACCGGGGGCCTGACCTTCGCGGTGACGGCGGGGCCCGCCGCATGGCTCGCGCTGCTGGCGCCGGTTGTCCTCGGGGCGCTGGTCGTCGTCGCCGTGGCGCGCCGCAAGGTCAAGTCGGTGGGCGGCGAGGTGCTGGTGGCCGGTGCCTTCGCGTCGATGCACGCGCCGTTAGCTGCTTCCGGAGGGGCTGCTTCCGGAGGGGCTGCTTCCGTTGGGCCCGCTTGGGGAGGGGTGGCGCTGCTCTGGCTGTGGGCCCCGGCGGCCGTGTGGTTCGTTGGATTCGCGCTCGCCACGCTCGCCGTCCACTCCCTGAAGCACCGCTTCAAGGGCCGGGGCCCCGGGGGATGGACCGTGCCGGCGGCGCGGCTCCTCACCGGTGCCGTGGCGGCGGTCTCCGTGGCGGCGCCGTTCGCGCTACGGGCGGAGCTCCTGGCCGGGGAGAGGCTCCTCGCCCTCGCCGTGACGCCTCTGGCCCTGGCCGCGCTCGCCCTCTCGTTCGCGCCGGTCCATCCCCGACACCTCAAACGCGTGGGATGGAGCCTGGTGGCGGCCGACCTGCTGACGCTCGTGCTCCTCAGCGTCGCAGCCCATACTTCTTGATCTTGTTGTACACCGTGACCCGGTCCACTCCCAGGATGTCGGCGGCCCGGGTGATGTTCCAGCCGGTGCGCTGGAGCACCAGGTCGACGTGCCGCCGCTCGACCTCCGCCAGGGAGTCCGGCTCTCCGGCGGAGGCCCCACCGGGTCCTCGCAGGGGCAGATCCTCCGCCCGGATCTCATCCCCCCTGCCCACCACCATGGCACGCTCGATGGCGTTGGACAGCTCCCGGACGTTGCCCGGCCAATCGTGGGCCTCCAGGAGAGCCATGGCCTCCGGACTGATCCCCGAGATCCTGGTGTCCATCTGGCGGGCGAAGCGGGCGAGGAAGTGCCGGGCCAGCAGGGGGATGTCCGAGCGTCGATCGCGGAGGGGCGGGGCCTCGATGGTGAACACGTTGATGCGGTAGTAGAAGTCCTCGCGAAAGCGCCCGTCCCGCACCGCAACCTCGAGGTCCTCGTTCGTGGCGCACACCACCCGGAAGTCCACGTGAACGGACTTGCTGCCGCCGATGCGCGTGAAGTCCTTGGTCTCCAGCACGCGCAGGAGGTCCACCTGTGTCTTGATGCTGATCGAGCCCACTTCGTCGAGGAAGAGCGTGCCGCCGTCCGCCATCTCGATCCTGCCCTTCCGGCGGGCGACAGCGCCGGTGAAGGCCCCCTTCTCGTGGCCGAACAGCTCGCTCTCCAGGAGGGTCTCGGGCAGGCCCCCGCAGTTCACGGCGACGATGGGAGCGTAGCGGCGCGCGCTGTTGGCGTGGATGGCCCGCGCGATCAGCTCCTTGCCCGTGCCGCTCTCTCCGCGGATCAGGACCGTGGCGTCGGTTCGGGCCACGTGCTCCGCCAGCTCCATCACCTTCAGCATGGGCGGGCTCTCACCCACGATGTCGTCGGCGGCCACGAACCCGTCGATGGTCTCGCGGAGCTGGACGTTCTCCTCCGCCAGCCGGCGATGATCGAGCGCCCGCCGGATGAGATGGCTCAGCTCGTCCGGGTCGATGGGCTTGGTGACGTAATCGAACGCCCCCTGCTTGAGCGTGCGCACGGCGGTTTCCACCGAGCCGAACGCCGTGATCATGATGACGGCCATGTTGGGTTCGATGCGCTGGAACTCACGCTGGAGCTCCATTCCGTCCATGCCGGGCATCTTGATGTCCACGACCGCGACGTCCGGCCGGCTCCGTTCGAGGAGCTCCAGGGCCTCAGCGGCGTTGGCCGCCGACTGCACCTCGTACCCGTCCTTGAGGAGCCAGTTGTGGAGCGAATCCCGCACCGAGTACTCGTCGTCCACGACCAGCACGCTCGCCTTGCGCCGGGTCATCGGCCCGCCCCCTCCACCCTCTCGATGCCGGATGGTCGCCACACGTCACTCCCCTCGGCGGGGGGCGTGCGGGGTAGCCAGATGTGAAAGGTGGTGCCCGTCCCCACCTCGGACTCGACCTCGATGAAGCCGCCGTGGCGGTGCAGAATGCCGTAGACCACGGCCAGGCCCAGGCCCACCCCCGCCTCGTTGTCCTTGGTGGAGAAGAAGGGCTCGAAGATCTGGGGTTGGACGTCCGGGGGAATGCCGACCCCGGTGTCGCGCACCTCGACCCGCACGTCCATGGGGCCGCCCCGCAGCCGCACAGTCAGCGTCCCACCCTCCCGCATGGCCTCCACGGCGTTCACGAACAACGCCACCAGGGCCTGCTGGATCTGACCCGCGTCGGCGATGACCTCGCTGTCGGCGTCCAGGAACTCGGTCTCCAGCGCGATGCCGCTGATCTCGAGGTGGTGGCGCACCAGCATGAGGCTGCGGTCGACGATCTCGTTGAGGTCGACGACGGCCATGTCGGCCACCGTGCCTCGCGCGAACATGAGGAGGTTCTGCACGATCCCGCCACAGCGGGCGGACTCTCGCTGGACCAGATGCAGATAGCGCTCCAACTTGACGCGCACCTCGTCATCCAGGGGTTGCTCCTCCAGCTCGCGCTCCACCAGGCGCGCGTAGGTGAGGACCCCGCTCAGCGGGTTGTTGAGCTCGTGGGCGACGGTGGCCGACAGCTTTCCCAGTGAGGACATCTTCTCCATGTGCAGGACCTGTCGCTGAGCCTGCTGGAGCTCGGCGGTCTTCTCCACGACCTTCTCCTCAAGGGTCTGGGACCACCGAGCCACCTCCCGCTGGGTCCCGCTCAGGTCCTCCGCCATCCGGTTGAAGTCCGCCGCGAGCCGGGCCAGCTCGTGGCCGCCCCGGACTTCGATGCGGGTGGCCAGGTCCCCTCCAGCGATGCGACGCGTGCCATCCTGAAGCCGGGCGATGGGCTCGTGGACGAGACGCCGGACCAGCACGGCTGACACGAGCCCCGTGACCAGCAGGAGGGCCAGGGTCGTCCAGATCATCTGGCTCCGGGCCGACTCGAGGGCGCTCTCCAGGGGCAGCATGGACATCTCCACGTCCAGGATGCCCAGAACCGCCGCCTGGGCGGACTGGTCGTGACAGCCTCCGGTGGAGCACGCGGGCTCGTTCTCGATGGCGGACAGCCGGCGCAGGACCTCCTGCTCGCCGAACCGCGTCATGTCCGAGGCCTCCCGGTCCGCCCCTGCCAGAGGCTCCCCTTCGCCATGGCAGCTCGAGCAAGGGGCGGCGTCCACGGGGATCCGGCGCCCCAGCTCCCCCCGCTCGCTCGACAGGACCACGGTCCCCGCCTTGTCGTAGACGCGGATCGCCGCCACGTCCGACCCCTCGGCGATGCGCTCGATGGTGGCCTGGACTTCGTCCAGGCGGTTCAGCAGCATCCCGTCGTGGGTGGCCCGCCGGATGAGGCCGCTGGACCGCTCGGCCTCTCCCGCGACGTAGGCCAGGAAGTGCTCCTGGGTGGAGCGGAAGCTGGACAGGGCGTAGACGGCGAGCACCCCGCCGACCGTCAGGAAGAGAGGCACCAGCAGCCGGATTCCAAGAGAGGAGTACAGGGCCAGGAACCGAGCGCGCATGCGTTCCATCTCGAGCCTCGGGGCCCGCGTCCCGCCCGCTGCGGAGGCCGGCAGGCTGGCGGCGCGCCCCTTCAGCGTGTGGGTCGGGGGGCGAAGGTCGAAGTCGCTGTTGAAAAATCACACAGTGGCGGGAGAATCTCAACGGCGCGGGGCTGGACGATCATGCTGAGACGCGGGCCCCGCGTCCCTCCAGAGGGGCCGACTTCCGCCGAATCCGCCTCTCCCGGGGTGCCCCGCCGCCCTCCTGGTATCGCACTTGCACGGAGTATCGAGGCAGAGGGAGATGCCCATGTCGTTACACGTTCTCGCACCCGGTGCCCGGCCCTGCGTCTGGATGAGCGCAGGGGTGATTCGCTATCTCCTCTGCTCCCGGGACATGGACTGCGACGACTGCCCCCTGGATGCCGCGCTGAGGGGGGCCTTCCGCGCCGACGACATCGGGGCGGCGCACGACGACTCTCCCCCGCTGGGGGGGGACCCACCCGACGATCGCGTTTACTCCAAGGGGCACGTTTGGATGAAGTCCATGACCGGGCGGGCGGGGGTGTGGCGGGTGGGGCTGGACGGCTTCGCGGCAGCGCTGGTGGGCCGCCCGCGGCGCGTGCGCCTGGAGCCGTGCGAGCGCATGGTGTCCCGGGGGGAAGCGTTCTGCCACATGGATCTCGACGTGGGGACGCTGATTCTGGGCCTGCCCGTGGCGGGACGGCTCGTGCGCGGGAACGACCGAGTGGATGAGCTGCCGGAGCTCGTGGCGGCCGGCGCCTCGGGAGACGGTTGGCTGGTGGAAGTGGCGTCCCCCGACCCCTGTGACCTGCGCGAGTTGGCCTCGGCCGAAGGGGCGCGGGAAAGGGCGGCGCGGGACCTGCGGCGCTTCCGACGCTCCGTGGCCTTCCGCCTCCTGTCCGACGAGGGTTTGTGCCCCCCCGCCGCGAGCCTGTCAGGGGTGTGCGATCTTCTCGGGCCCACCCGCTACCTCGAGATCCTCCGGGACTTCGTCCACTGAGGTTGGGGGGACCTCGTCCCGGCCCTCTCACCCACTGTTGAGTTCTTCAGCGTTCGCCGTAGAGATGTTCAACGCCCTCGCGATTCCATGGGGCCCCGGTGGACGCGCCCATCCCGGCGAAGACCCTTCTCTCCCCTGGGGTTTCACGATGCGGCCCCTCTTGTGGTGCTCCTGGTGCGGCTCTTGCATCCTGGAGAGCGTGCAGAACCGAACGAACAACTTCGCCCCAACGCGGGGTGTGATCATGAATACAGAGCGACGCTGGGCCAAAGGAACGCTGGAGTACTGCGCGGCGGTCCTGCTCATTGCCATCGGCCTTCCCCTTCTCGCCTTTACCGCCCTGCTGGTTCGGGGCGTGCTGGTCTTCGTCGCCATGGCGGCGATCGTCGTCGGAATGGTCCTCTATTGCGCTCATCCGGGGTGTCGACGCTGGCTCACGCGGCTCGCGCCGGACATACCCGCCGGAAACCATCTGTCACAAGAAGGTAGGATCCCGGGGCGAGACTGACCGGGGCCCTATCCACCGGAATGGAGAGCGCAACATGGGACTCCCTGAAAGGGGTCCCGAGGGTGGTGCGCGCGGCGTAACGCGGCGCTTCGCCCTCGGTTCGCTGGCCGCCGCCGCGGCCACTGCCGCCCTGCCCTGCCGCCTGCGTGGCGACAGGACCGAACGGCCCGACGCCAAGGCCATCCTGTACGACTCCTCCCTGTGCATCGGATGCCGCGAGTGCGTGGCCGGGTGCGCGGAGGCCAACGGGTGGGACTCGGTCACGGCCTTCTCGATCGATCCGGCCCTGACCGACTCGTGCCTTACCGTAGTGCGGCGGTACGAGAACGAGGGAGAGAGCTGCTTCCTCAAGCTCCAGTGCATGCACTGCCTGGAGCCGGCGTGCGCGAGTGCCTGCATGCTCGGGGCCCTACACGTGGACGACGACGGCGCCGTGGTGTGGGACCCGGAGCTGTGCGTGGGCTGCCGCTACTGCCAGATCGCGTGCCCCTTCGGCGTCCCGCGCTTCGATTGGGACATGCCTGTGCCCGCGCTCCACAAGTGCGACATGTGCCGGAGCCGCCGGGAGGAGGGCCTTCAGCCGGCGTGCGTCGAGTCGTGTCGCCGGGGGGCTCTGACGTTCGGCACCCGTGACGAGCTTCTGGCCGAGGCCCATCACCGGATCGCGGCTCGGCCGGACCGCTACAACCCCAAGGTCTATGGAGAGACGGACGGCGGAGGCACTTCGGTCCTGTACCTGACGCGGCGGGGCGTCTCCTTCGCCCAGCTCGGGCTTCCTGAGCTCGGCGACGAGTCGCCGGCGACGTTGCCCGAGTCCATCCAGCACATGCTGTACCGCTGGTTCGCGGCCCCCACGGCGCTGTTCGGGCTCCTGGCCACGGTTGTGCACCGGAACAGCCGGTCGCTCCACGCGGAGGAGGCCGAGGCTCACGTCAGCGAAAAGCCCGAGCCGGTGGGGGGCCCGCTGTTGACCCGGCCGGTGCTCGTGCTCGCGGCCCTGGCAATCGTGGGCGTGGTTACCGTCCTGTGGCGGTTCGTGGCGGGCCTGGGAGCCACCACGAACCTGAACGACGGCTACCCCATGGGCCTGTGGATCGCGTTCGACGTGGTCACGGGAACGGCGCTGGCCTGCGGAGGCTACGCCATGGCCCTGCTGGTCTACGTCGCGAACCGGGGGCGGTACCATCCTCTGGTGCGGCCGGCTCTGCTCACCAGCGCGTTCGGCTACACTCTGGCGGGCCTGAGCGTCATGGTCGACATCGGTCGCCCCTGGAACGCGTGGCGCATCCCCACGAACGCCTGGCACTGGAACCTGAGCTCGATCCTCCTGGAGGTCGCCCTGTGCATCATGCTGTACACGGCGGTCCTGTGGATCGAGGTGTCGCCGGCCGTGGTCGACCGCCTGCGCGACAGCCGCGCGCGCTGGCTCCGGGAGGGCGCTGCCGCCGTCTCGCCCCGCTTGGAGCGAGCGCTGCCATGGTTCATCGCCCTTGGCATCCTCCTGCCGACGATGCACCAGTCATCGCTCGGGAGCATGATGCTGGTGGCGGGTGTCAAGCTGCATCCACTCTGGCACACGCCCCTGCTGCCACTGCTCTTCCTGGTGTCCTGCGTGGGCATGGGGTACGCGGCGGTGTCTCTGGAGAGCTACCTCTCGGCTCGCGCCTTCAATCGGCCGGTCGAGACGCCCATGCTTCGGGCTCTGGCGGTGCCGGCGGCTATCGTGTTGCTGGCGTACGCCGTCATCCGCATCGCGGATGTCGTCGCTCGCGGACGCCTGGGTCTCGTGACGCGGATGGACGGGTACAGCGCGCTGTTCCTGGTGGAGATGGTCCTCTTCGTCGGGTCCGCCCTCGGGTTGCTGCTGGTGAGGCGTAGGGCCGGAGCCGGGCTGCTCACGTCGCTCGCCGCCGTGGCGGCCCTCGGAGGCGCCCTGTACCGCTTCTCCACCTTCCTCATCGCCTACCGGCCGGTGGGATCGTGGAGCTACTTCCCCGCCCTGCCGGAGATCCTGGTGACCGTGGGGTTCGTCGCCATGGAGCTTCTGGGATACGCGCTCCTCGTCAAGACGCTCCCGATCCTGAGGGGGGCGACCGTCCCAAAGGCCCCGGAGCCGGCCTTGAAGCCAGCCATCGAGCCGGCCATCGAGCCGGCCATGGAGCCGGCCATGGAGCCGGCCGTGGAGCCGGTCGTGGAGCCGGTGTGGGAGCCCGAGGCAGTGGAGTCATGGGAAGCCGACGGCGAGGACGACGAAGCGCCGTCCTGGCCCGGCGGGCAGACCTCCGCGAAGGTCACGCTCGGGTTGGCCCTGGTAATCGCGCTGGCGGCGTGCCAGAGCTCCCAGCCCGCGGCGCGGCACCAGACGGCCGGCACCCCCTCCGACAGTCTGATGACCGGGGACATGAGCTGCCTCACGCGCCGGGCCGAAGACTGCCTCGATGAGCCGGTGCCGGCGGACGAGCCCCATGGAGGCGTGTGCGCCGTCTGCCACGATCTGTGGGATGTGGGCCGCCGGTCGGGCGGCCCGGTGGACGTGGGCGGCGGAACGATCCGCTCCTGCGCCAGCTCCGAATGCCACGCGGAACCCGAGACGCTGACGGTCTTCCACCGCTCGGTGGACGCCGCCGTCCTCTCGGACTGCGGCCACTGCCACGTTCCCCACGACTTCCGCGTCCCGGACGCCGGTTCGGAGTGCACGGCCTGCCACGACCGCGGTGGCCGGCCGGCCAGTTGGATCGAAGGACCAGAGACCGGAGCCCTGGCCGGGAGCCTGGGCTTCCTCCACACCGATCATGACGGGATGGTATGCGCCGACTGCCACCGCTCCCCTGAGGAGCACGGCACGCTGGAGAGGATGGCGGTCGAGGACTGCCGGGGCTGCCATCACGCCCCGGCGCGGGCCGATGACTGTCTCGACTGCCACGTTCGGGAGGACGTCCTCGCGGTCTCCCGTACGGTGACCCGCACCCTGGACATCCAGGTGGGGTCGCTGGACCTGCCCGCCAGGGCCCTGGCCTTCGACCACCGGGTCCACGAAGCCGTGGAGTGTCGCGCGTGCCACACGGGCGCCGTGACGCTGGGGGGGGCCGAGGGGGCCGACTGCTCGCGGTGCCACGGGGCGCACGATGTGGCGGGCGCCGACTGTTTGGCGTGTCACGCGCCCCCGGTGGACGGTGCCCACGACGAGCGGGCTCACCTCGGGTGCGGCGGGAGCGGCTGCCACGAACCGGTACCGGCGGGCCTCCTGCCCGTCCCGTTGACCCGGCCCACCTGCCTGCTCTGCCACGAGGACCAGACGGAGCACTGGCCCGGCGTCGAGTGCACGGCCTGTCACGCGCTGCCGACGCCTCCAAGGACCGGGCGGTAGCCGGGCGACGGAATGTGACGTCACGCGCCGTCGGCGTTGACGCGGTCATTCCGGCGTCATCGCCTCTCGCGCTACCTTGTATGTCATGCGATCCATCCATCCCTCCCGGGCCCTCCTCGCGCTGACGGCCGCCCTGCTGGCGGCCGTCGCCTATTCGTGCGGCGGCTCCGAGCCGAGCGGTCCCGACCCGCTGGACGCCGTCGCCACCGTCGACGTGTCTCCCTCTCCGGCCACGATCGACGTCAACGGCACCGTCCAGCTCACGGCCACCGCCCGGAACGGTCGGGGCGAGGTGGTGGAGACCTCCGTGGCCTGGAGCTCCTCGGCCTCCCTGGTGGCGACCGTCTCGTCGACCGGATTGGTCACGGGCGTCGGTGAAGGCCTGGCCACGATCTCGGCCCGGGCGGAGAGCGTCACGGGCGCGGTCGCCGTCACCGTGAACGACCCCTTCCCTCCGAGCGCCCCGTCCGGAGTCCAGGCCTCGCCCGTGAGCGACACCGAGGTGGACGTGACGTGGGTGGACGGTTCGACCAACGAGGACTGGTTCGCGATCGAGCGCGAGGTCGTGGCCGCAGCGAGCCCGGAGGAGGCCGGCCCCCAGGGCGCGGAGGCGTTCCAGGAGGTGGGCCAGGCACAGCCGGGAGAGACCTCCTACCGGGACGCCGAGCTAAGCCCGACGACCCTCTACCGGTACCGGGTCAGGGCGTGCAACGAGAACGGCTGCTCGTCGGCCGCGGGCGGCTCGGAGGGAAGCGACCAGGCAACCACGTACGCCACGCTGGTCATCGTGGAGCCCGAGCTGCAGCCGGGCTTCCGGGGTGAGGCCTACGAGGCCCAGCTCGTGGCAACGGGCGGCGCGGGCGACCCCTCGTGGTCGGTCGGTGGCGGCGCCCTCCCGCCGGGGATCTCACTGTCCCCCTCCGGGACCCTGGCCGGAGTCCCCACGGCGGGCGGCTCTTTCGACTTCACGGTGCGAGCTCAGGGCGCCGGGCAAGCGCCCACGCTCCCACTCACCCTGGAGGTGCTGGAGCACGAGCCCCCGGAGGTGACCACCGCGGAGTTGCCTCAGGGCGGGGTCGGCGCCCCGTACCAGGGCCAACTCGGAGCCTCCGCGGGGGATGGGACCTACGGGTGGGAGGTCGTCGCCGGCTCCCTCCCGGAGGGGCTGGCCATGGACGGCGCGAGCGGAGCCATCACCGGCACGCCCACCGAAGACGGGACCTTCGACTTCACGGTCGGCGTGACCAGCGCGGGCCTCACCGGGCAACGCGGTCTCGCGATCGTGGTCCACGAAGCTCTCGATATCACCACGGAGGCACTGCCCGACGCCCCCGAGCAGGTCCCGTACTCGGCCACGATCGAGACCACGGGCGGGGATGGGACCAACACGTTCGAGGCGACGGACGGCCTGCCGCCGGGCCTGTCGCTGGACGCCTCCACGGGGACGATCTCGGGGGCGCCCGCCGCCGGCCCCGCCGCCGGCCCGCTGCCGGTGCTCGGCACCTTCGACTTCACGGTCACCGTGACCAACGAGCTGGGCCAGACGGCCAGCGCGGGGCTCTCCATCGAGGTCGTCGAGGCGGATCTCGCGGTGATCACCGCGACGCTCCCCGACGGCGCGGTGGGCGCCCCCTACGACGAAGCGCTCGCCGCGGTGGGAGCGACCGGCGCGCTGGAGTGGTCCGTGTTGTCGGGCACCCTCCCGGGAGGGCTGTACCTGGATCCCGGGACCGGCGAGTTGACGGGCATCGCCACCACCGAGGGGACCTTCCAGTTCGTGGTTCGCGTGAGCGACGGCTCGGGGGCCCAGGACGACCAGTCGCTCACGATGGGGGTCGTCGGCCCTTCGGGCCCGGTCCTCCTGGTGGACCTGCCGACGTCGATCCAGCCCAAC
>DASWKP010000024.1:0-4538 GCA_036396575.1 Longimicrobiales bacterium
CCCTCGAATACGGGTCTTCTCGGTGAGCGTGGCGTCGTCGTAGATGACGATTTCGCCGCGCTTGTCCCACAGCGACACCCACACTTCGTCGCCGGCACGGTTGTACTCGAAGTGGACGGCGGCGCCCCGGGGCCCGATGGACCAGCAGCGCTCCAGGGCTCCGTGCGCCTTTGAATACACGCAGACGTTGCGGGACCCCTCGGGATCGTTGTTCATGGGCATGTCCATCCAGACCCAGGGCGAACGCGGGTGGGTCTTGATGAAGAGGCTCCCCGTGCCCTCGATCGGCACCCGGCGCACCACCTGCCACGCTACGTCGGGGCGCCCCACCGGATCGGCGCCGTAGATGGTGAGCAGGCCCTGCCCGATGTGGGACGTGGCGTTCACCCAACCGTACTCGGGATCCTGCCAGTTGGCGCCCCGCCCCGGATGGGGGCGGATGCCCGTCTCGAAGGTCGTGGCCAGTCGCTGCTCCTGGACGTCGACCACGACGATCCTGTCCCGCATGTTCGCCGCGATGAGAAAGTAGCGGCCCGTGTGGTCCCAGCCCCCGTCGTGCAGGAAGCGTTCGGCGGGGATGCGGGAAACCAGCGGGAAGCCGGGCTGGGAGTAGTCGACGATCCCCACGTGCCCCGACTCCTTGAGGCCCATGACCCAGACGGGGTCGTCGTGGGAGGCAACGATAGCCGCGACGCGCACCTCGGTGAGGGCCTCCCCGGTGTCGAACGCGGTACCCTCCACGCTCTGGACGCGCAGCGGATCGAGGGTGAGCCCGTCGTAGACCACGTACTGGGGGGGCCAGTAGCACCCCTCGATGAGGTAGCGGTCCTCGTAGCCCTCGAACTTGGAGCCGTCCACGCTACGGGCGTCGGCGCAACCCTGGACCTCCGCGACGAGTCGGGGCGTCTCGGGCCACAGGTCGATCAGGCTCACCCTGCCGTCACGTCCCACCACGTAAAAGTAGCGGCCGCTCGACGACGAGCGCAGGATGTGGACCGCGAATCCCGTCTCGATGATGGCCAGCCTCTCCTTGGTGTCGCCGTCGATGACGGCGATCTGGCCGGCGTCGCGAAGAACGACCCCGAAGTAGTTCTCCCAGTCCCGCGTGGTCACTGGGTCCGTGGGTCGGTCCTCGACGGGAACGATGAGGTTCCAGGACTCCCGGATGGCCTCCATAGGACGCGGAGGCGCGTCGGGGGGAGCGAGTTGTACGTAGCGCGCCATGAGAGCGATCTCGTCCTCGGACAGGATGCCCGCGTCCCCCCACGCCGGCATGCCACCAGGGAGCCCGTGCCGCAGGGTGGCCTCCAGGACGGCGGTGCCTCGCTGCGTGGTGACCTCGGGCCGGATGTCCGGTCCGGTCGCGCCTACCCGGAGGCTGCCGTGACATCCCGCGCAGCGGTTGAAGTAGATGCCCTGGGCCCTCGCGAACGAGGCCCCGTCCAGCTCCACCGGGCCCTGGTCCTCTGGCGCCGCCCGGGCCACGGTCCCCTCGCTGACCGAGACGATGTAGTCCAACACCTGTTCGATCTCGTCGTCGGACAGGAAGTTGGGAGCCATGGGGACGTTGTTGAACTCGGCGAAGATCTCCCGGCCGATCGAGTCCGTGCCGGCCATCCCGATCGGGTCCTCGATCCATCGCACCAGCCAGTCACGTTCGCGGCGCTGATGGACGTTCTCCAGGTCGGGGCCCACCAGGTTTCCGCCGCCGATGGTGTGGCACGCGAAGCACGTGCGCTCGAAGAGGATCTGGCCGGGGATCGGCGGCGCTTCGGCCGGTACGCCGGCCTCCCCGGCGGGGGCCTCCTCCCTCGAGCAATCCGCCAGAAGGACCAGCGAAGGCAGGACGGCCAGCGAAGTCAGGAAGGGATGGGGCGTAAGGACGTTCCAGCGTTGGCGAGTCGACATCGTACACCTCCCGAGCCCGCCTCCTCGGCCGGCCCTGTTCCGTGGTTCCGTCCATCGAGACGGGGAGGCGCCTCGCAAGCTCCGTGATCTGGCTCCGGGACCCCGTGGTGGCGTAGGCGACCGTGCCGTCGCTCTCCACGAGGAAGGCGAGAGCCGGGTGAGTGATGTCTCCCGTGGCTTCGTCCCGGTGCCGAGCCACGTTCCAGGCGTCCAGAGCCGCCTGGACGCGGTCGATGGAGCCGGACAGCAGGACGTCGTCCTCGCCCAGCTCCCAGCGAGCCGCGAGCCCGGGCAGGCTGGACGGCGTGTCCCGCCATGGGTCCAGGGTCAGGACGACCACCGCCAGGTCGATGCCTTCCGCGGCCAGCTCGGTCCGTGCCAGCCTCGCAGCGTGCACCAGCATGGGGCAGACCGTCTCGCAGTGGCCGAAGCCGAACGTCACGATGGCCGCGCGGCCCCGCAGAGAAGCCAGGGAAAACCGATCGCCCCTCTGGTCCACCAGGCCCGACATCGCCGGAAAAGCCTGGTCCAGGCGAGGATAGGTCTCCGGAAGCGGGGCCGCTGGAAGGTGGGTGATCGGCGTCCGGGCCGCGACAACGCGGGCGCCCGCGCCCCCGAGCCCCGACAGCACCGCCACGAACACGCCCCCGGCCAGGATCCGTCCCCGCAACGACGACACCAACCGCCGGAGGCTCTCCATCACCTGATCGTTCCAGGCGATGAAGAGGGCCGCCAGCATGCCGATGGGCTCCCCGATGAGCAGCACCCAGCCCGAGGCGTCGGGGAGCCCGTTGCCGGTGGAGTTGAAGCACACGGCCCGGGTCCGCTCCAGCCAGGCGGGAGTGTCGGCCGGGAGGGGCCAGAGGGCCAGAGCCCACCAGGCCGCCGACACGGCGAGAATGAACGCCAGCGCCCCGAGGGGCCAGGGGGACCACGTGTCCGGCCGGCGCGTCACGTCACCCTACCTGCCACACGAAGGACAGGAGTTTCCAGTTGGCGAAGTAGTAGACCACGAACGCCGCCAGGAAGATGAACACCAGGATCATGGTGCCGGGCATGGTGCCCATGACGCCATACTCCTTCAGGTCCGGCTCGTCCTTCGGCAGCTCCAGGAAGGGGCGGCTGTACACCCCGGGGGGCACCGAGCCGGCCAGCGCGGCCTCCGTCACCTCGTCGCCCAGGGGCTTGCCGAAGAAGACCGACCAGACGGTGATGACGATGTACATCCCTCCGCCCACGGCCCCCAGCAACCCGCCGATCGCCATAACGCCCGTCATGAGGTCGACGGCGGGCGAATAGGCCACGTCGAAGGGCGCGCCGGTGAAGGTCACATCCCAGTGCCGGCGGGGCACGCCGAAAGTGCCGGCGAAGGTCATGGCCATGCTGAAGATCAGCATGCCGATCGAGAAGACGTACGGTTGCCAACGCGCCATGCCGTAGAACGCCACCTTCTTCCGGAAGATGAGGGGGATCACATAGTAGGTGATGCCCATGAAGGCCATGGCGGTGCCGCTCACGACCGTGGCGTGGAAGTGGCCGGGAATCCGGAGGGTGTTGTGGGCGATGATGTTGATCTGCTCGGTGCCGAAGGTCACGCCCGTGATGCCGCCCACGAAGCCGAACACCACCACGGACAGGCACAGGGAGCTGAAGCCCGGATCGCCCCAGGGGGCCCGACGCAGCCATCCGAAGATCCCCTGGGTGAAGCCGCGCAGGCGCATGCCCATCTCCACGCCGGCCGGCACCGTGAACCCGTGGATCATGGAGGCCAGGACCGCCATGTACATGAAGTAGGAGGTGTTGACCACCTTCCACGACGGCCCGAAGCCCGGATCCACGAGAAGGTGGTGGGCCGACGCCATGGAGATGAAGAGGATGTAGAGCACGAAGGCCGTGCGGCTGATCTTCTCGTTCACGACCACGGCGCCCATGGTGAGCGCCCCCAGCAGATACCAGATGGACACCATGGCGGCCACGTTGATCTGCTGGGAGGAGTGGCCCAGCCCCCACCACACCAGGCGGTACACCTGGGGGTCCACGTTCAGGATGGGATCCGCCGGATTGAGGGACCACAGGAACGTCGGGATGTAGATGGCTGCCCCGTGCAGCAACGTGATCACCGCGATGATGGCCGCCGTGAGGGCGCCGAACGTGACCAGGGGAACGGAGCCCTCGTAGGTCTTCTCCCGTTTCGCCACCACCAGCGTCGCGAAGAAGATCCCGGTCACCACCAGCGCGCCCACCGCGAACAGGATGACGCCCAGGTAGAAGGCCGGGTGGGCCCGCAGCGGCACGTAGGACGTGAACAGCACGTCGGCCCGCCCCGTCCACATGGTCCACTCCACCATGAGGGTGCCCGCGACCATCAACACGAAGGCCGCCCACCCCAGCCTGGGCGCCGCCACCCTGGAGTTGAGCAGCACCGCCGAAGCGAAGTACAGGACCGCCATCTCGAAGAACAGGATGAAGAAGATGAGCATGTTCATCCCGTGGATGGTCAGGATCCGGTAGAACCAGTCCGCGGGAAGGAGATGGACCACCTGCCAGCGCGTGAGCAGAACGCCGATGGCCGCGATGCCGCCCACCAGGAGAGCCACGGTGGCCACCACCGCGTTGGCCTTGATGAGCGC
>DASWKP010000025.1:0-3097 GCA_036396575.1 Longimicrobiales bacterium
CCCCGCATCCCCTCCGGCCCCAACACCTCCGCCTCCTCACCATACCGCAACACATGCCGCACCAACCACCGTGGGTCTCCCACGCGGTGCTCCACCACCACTGAGCCGTCAGCGTTGAGGTCTGCCCCCGGCACCGCCTCCACCACCCACCCCGCCACGCTCGCCCCATACCGCACAGTCACCCTGGCGTCCCCATCCGCCCGATACACCCTCCCCCCGTCGAAGTAGTCCTCCGGCCGGAACTCACCCGGCACCTCGAACGGGTCCCCGGCCGGAACGACCCGCAGCACCCGGTCCAACCGGAACGCCCGAACGTCCTGCCGCTCCTCGCAGTGCGCCAGGACGTACCACTCCCCCTGAGCATGTACCAGCGTGTAGGGGCGGATCCGCCTCTGGCCAGGCCTTCTCTCCCCTGGCTTGAGGTAGTGGATGGTGCAGGCCTCCCGCTCCCGCGCGGCCCTCAGCAGCGTCTCGCGGATGCCGTCCTCGTCGGGGTCCAGGTCGTCGGCGTGAGCGAAGCAAGACACATCATCGCACGACCCTGTGACAGTCGTGGCCAGGTGCGACTCCAGACGCTCCAGGAGCCCCTCCCGCGCCTCCTCGTCCGCTACCTCGGACGCCGCTCCCTGGCAGCGGAGCGCCAGGGCCAGACACAGGGCCTCCCGGGGCGTGAGGCGCACGGGCCGCCGGAAGGCCCCCTTGGTCCAGACCTCGATCCGGTCCTCCTCCAGGAAGATCTGGATGTCGTCGGCGGCGCCGGCGGGGTGGTAGAAGGAGCGGGCCGAGACCTCCTGGATGCAGCGGAGCACGTCGTTCCGGGTCATGTCCAGGCTATCGGCCAGTTCGTCCAGGCCGATGCCCCCCTCCCGGCTCGCCGCCGGCAGCAGGTGGAGCACCAGGCGGAGCTGGTCCGCGGCGGTGCGGGATGCCGCAGTCCGGGATGCAGAAGCCTGGCGCTCAGCCATGGGGGCCTCCGGCGGCGTCGGTGCCGGCCTCGCCCTCCGACGCCCCACCATCCTCCGCATAGAGCGCCGCCACCCGGGAGCGCAGCTCCTGGAAGCCCGCCACCAGCTCCGGGGGCGACTCGATGACCGCCTCCCCCTCCTGGCTCAGGATCCACCTCAGGAACGGCTCGGTCTGGTGGAGGCCGAAGCTCCGCACCTGGGCGCCGTCACTTTCTTTGGTGACGGGCGAGCCCAGGTGGTTCCGCTCCGCCCACAGCGAGCGCGGAAAGTGGAAGCGCACGTGGGCGGTGAGGGGCTCCTCCTCCCCGCCGTCCAGCGCCCCTCCCAACTCCCACGGCTGGCGGTGGGCGTAGGCGCGCAGGTCGAAGTCGTCGGGCACCTGGTAGTCCGGCGTGTGGGGCGACGACGCATTGACCGTCACGGGCTCCATGCGGCCGGCCCGGAAGACGCGCAGGGCGCGGCGGTCCTCGTCGTGGCCGATGAGGTACCAGTGGCCGTGATGGAACAGGAGGCCGTAGGGCCGCACCCGGCGGTCCGTGGCCTCTCCCCGGTAGATGCCGTGATAGCGGAACGTGACCCGCTTCCTGCGCATGAGGGCGTCGCTCAGGGCCGCCAGCCGCTCCCTCACGTCCAGCGCTTCCGGCGGCTGGAGGAAGAGGACGGGCTCGTCCCGGAGGGCGCCGGGCGCCAGGTCGAAGGTGAGCTTCCGGAGCGCCGAGCGGGCCTCGGCCGCCAGCGGAAAGCCCGGCACCCTGGCCAGGGTCTGGAGGCCGGCGAGGGTGGCGGAGATCTCCTCCTCTCTGATCTCGAAGACGCCGGATTCCGAGGGAAGGGGAGTACGGGAGGCGGGTGTGCCGGGGCTCGCCTCCCGCACCAACCGCAGATAGGGCAGGTAGAAGTCCCGGTCCCGGATGCGGTATCCCGTGGAGGCCTGGCCGTCCACGTTGTAGTCGACGCTCTCCAGGGGGATGCCCGCGTCCCGGAGCTCGTCCTTGTCGCGCTCGAAGGTGCGGCGGGTGCTCTCCCTGGCCCGTTCGGCGCTTCGCTCGCCGGCTCGCCCGTCCTCGGCAGGCCAGCGCTCCGCGTACCACGGTACCGCCTCCACGATCTGGTCCACGGATACGGGATAACGCCGCCCCGCCAGGTGGGCGATGAGGTCCAGCCACCGCTGCAGCTTGGTGATGCGCTCGGCCATGGGGCCCCTTCTCGCTCACGGACAAACGTCTCCCCTCGCCGTCAAGATGCCGGGAGGGTGTGACGGCGGGGCGGGGCCTGGGGGGGCGTGGGTTATGCTGCGGCGGGGGAGGGGTGGGCGCAAGGTGTCCCAGCTTGCCGTTCCTGTGACTCAGCAGATCACGGAGGTTGGGCTCAGAGAGGTGCGTGTTGTGAAATATAATACTCTGTCGTATATCTTCTGAAGCGAACTGCGGTGGACCAGTCCTTCGAGTTCGTGTGGTTGCCGACGTTCGAGCGGACGGCGGGGGATCTCCTCGACGCTGAAGAGCGGCGACACCGATCCTTGCCAGCGGTGCTACATGATCCTGGCGTACCTGAAGAGTGGACAGGATTCGCTGACTGGAGCCCAGAAAGCTAGAGCTGTCGCGCCTTGCGGCGGCCCCGAAGCAGGAGCGATGCTGATATGAGCCACGCCGATGAATCCTTCGGAGACCTCCTCCTCCAGGGAGCCCGGGAGGCTCTCGCCCACAAGCGAGGCGAGCTGGACGCCCGTGTGACTCGGCGAAAGGTCACCGCACGGGCGATCGATATCGTTCCTCCGCCCCCCTACGGCCAGCGTGAGATCCGGGCGCTGCGCGACCGGCTGGAGCTCTCCCAGGCCGCCTTCGCCGAGCTTCTGGCGGTGTCACGGGCCTCCGTCCGCGCCTGGGAGCAGGGGACCCGGGAGCCGAGCGGACCGGTTCGCAGGTTGATGGAGATTCTGGAGCGTGGGCCGGAGGCGGTGGCGGTGGGGATTCGGGCGGTGGGTTGATTCACCCCTTCCTGCCCCGTCCCGCGGCCCATCCCAAGCATGGGCGCGCCCCGATCCTCGCCGTATGTTCAGGGTAGCGATCTTGATGGGCACCCGCACGAGGAGCCGCGAGTGACGACGAAGGAGAAGGTCCAGGATCTACTGG
>DASWKP010000026.1:0-10466 GCA_036396575.1 Longimicrobiales bacterium
TACATGCCCCGCCCGTGCGTGGCCACCACCAGGTCGTTGTCCCGCGGGTGGAGCTTCATGTCGTGGACCGGATTGATGGGCATGTCGCCCCTCATGGGCGTCCAGCTCCGTCCGCCGTCGATCGACGCGTGCACCATGAAGTCGGTGCCCACGAACAGCAGGCCCGGGTTGTCGTGGTGCTCGCGGATGACGTTCACCGGGCCCACCGCGGGGAGTCCCGCCGAGATGTCGGTCCACGTGGCGCCGAAGTCCGTGGTCTTGTAGACGAAAGGCCGGAAGTCGTCACGGCGCACGCCCGTGTAGGAAACGTACGCGGTGCCGATCTGATGGTGCGACGCCTCGACTCGGCTGACCCAGTACTCCGGGTTTCCGGGGATGTTGTCGTTGACGAGCGTCCAGCTCTCGCCGGCGTCCTGGCTCACCTGCACGTTGCCGTCGTCGGTGCCCACCCACAGCACGCCCGGCTTGAGCGTCGACTCGTCGATCGCCGTGATGGTCGCGTACTGGATGTTGCCGTCGCCCCCCCGGCCGGTGGTCAGCGTGGCCGGGTCCGCCTTGGTCAGGTCGGGGCTGATCACCTCCCAGGTCTCCCCCCGGTTGGGTGAGCGCAGCAGCCGGTTGCCCGCGTGGTAGATCATGTCACACGCGTGGGGCGACACCAGGATCGGCGCGTTCCAGTTGAAGCGCATGTCCGGGTCCTGGTGGCGGATGGACGTCCGCTCGCCCGTCCACAGGTCGAGGCGGCTGATCGGCCCGAACTGGGACTCGTTGTACAGGTACCGCCCGGTGCAGGGATCGAACTCGTTGTACATGCCGTCGCCACCGCCGACGCGCTCCCACATCTCGAAGTAGAGGGGCCCGCCCGCCGGGTTGGTGTTGTACGCCATGTGGGAGCCGTTGTCCTGGGTGCCCCCCGCGACGCGGTATGGATAGGAGTTGTCGATGCCGACGGCGTAGAACTGGGCCAGGGACTGGAAGTCGGGATGGTACCAGTTCTCGCCGCCGTCGTAGGTGATGCCCATACCGTGGTCGTAGCCGAGCAGCATGTGGTTCGAGTCCTCGGGATCGATCCACAGGGCGTGGTCGTCCCCACCGAAGCCCAGAGGCCGCCGGTCCCAGGTCTGGCCAGCGTTGGACGTGCCCCAGGAGGAGGCCGACAGAACGTGCACCACGTCGGGGTCGTTGGGGTCGATGATGATCTGGCCGTAGTAGTAGGCCGGCGCGCCGCCGATGGACATGCTGTCCGGGCTGACCTTCCGCCAGCTCATGCCCGCGTCGTCGGAGCGGTAGACCTCGCCCCCGATCATGCCGGAGCTGGATTTGTGCTCCATCAGCTCCTGATAGCGCTCCTCGTCGCTCATGCCCTCCTTGTTGGCGTTCTCGATGGTGAGGTAGACGATGTTGGGGTTCCGGAGGTAGACGTCGATGCCGATGCGGCCGAGCATGCCCGCGGGAAGGCCCAACTCCAGCATGTTCCAGGTCTCCCCGCCGTCCGTGCTCTTGTAGACGCGGCTGCCGGGGCCGCCCAGGTCGTAGGTGAAGGGAAGCCGCACCTTGTCGAAGGTGGCCGCGTACAGGACCTGCGGGTCGGTCGGGTCCATGGTCAGGTCGACCACGCCGATGGTCTTGCCGCGCACCACCGGCGCCAGGATCTGCCGCCAGCTTCCGCCCCCGTCCGTGGATTTGTACAGCCCTCGCTCGGGATTCTCCGAGTAGAGATGTCCCAGGGCCGCGACGTAGACGATGTCCGGGTCGGTCGGGTGGACCACGACGCGCCCGATGTGGTGGGACTCCGGCAGCCCCACGTTGGTCCACGTTTCACCGGCGTCGGTCGACTTGTAGACGCCGTCGCCCCAGTACGTGCTGCGGGAGTTGTTCGCCTCACCCGAGCCGAGGTAGAGGATGTCCGGGTTCGACGGCGCCACGGCCATGTCGCCGATCGAGAAGACCGGCTCGTCGGTGAAGATGGGCTCGAAGGTGATGCCGTTGTTCGTCGTCTTCCACAGGTGGCCCGAGCCGGTGGCGGCGTAGAACGTCCAGGGTTGCTGGCTCGGGACCGCGAAGTCGACGAAGCGGCCGCTCTGGCGCGTGGGCCCGATCTCCCGGTAGTCGATGGCGGAGAGCAGGTCCTCCGTGGGCGTCTGGGCCGCGGCGCGGGCCTGAGGCCGCACCCCCCCACTCAGTATCGTGATGAACGCCGCGAGGGCGATGGACCTTCGGGAAAGCTCCATGGGAATGATCCGTGGCGATGGGTTCGCTTCCAGCGCGAGGTGCCCTGGAGGATGCCGGCAGGATAATCCCACGCGTCCCGTCAGTCGAGGGCGGGAGGTTCCTCCGGGAAGAGCCGTTCGTACTCCAACCCGTGTTCCTCCTTCAGCCGATCCAGGCTGATCTTACCCGTGATCATGGACGTGTCCATCGGAAAGACCTCCGGCCGGAAGATCACGCCGTAGGAGTGCCACAGGATGACCACGAGCACCGCGAAGGTGGCCTCCAGTCCGTGCGCCACACGGCTGGCCGCGAGGAGAATCCCGGGGATGACCTGCGACGCCAACTCCGGGAAGAGCAGCACGAGGCCCGTCACCGTCATGACGCTCCCTCCCAACAGCAGGCCCCAGTACTCGAACTTTTCGCGGAAGTCGAACTTGCCGCTCCGGGGCTTGGGCTCACCGACCGTGTAGTGTCGCAGGGTCTGGTAGGCGTCCAGGAAGTCCTTCTTCTCGAGGGCCATGATCGGAAGGCGGCGCTTCCGGATCGCGGTCGCCAGCGCCTTCGCCAGATGGAGGACCATGAGCACCACGAAGATCACGCCGGTCACGCGGTGCACGAAACGCATGGAGCCGATGCCGCCAAACAGCCGGATCGTGGCGCTTCCCAGGGCGGACCCGGGCCATGCCTGCGGCAGGCCGGTGGCCACCAGGAGAAGGAAGGTGGCCGCTCCGCCGAGGTGCTCGAGGCGCTCCAGCACCGTGAAGCGCGGAACCATGACCTCCGCTTCCGCGTTGGGGCGAGGCTTGCCGGTGACCAGGGCCACGAGCGTCCGGACCACCCGGGTCTTCGCCAGCCTGGCCCCCTGCCGTTGCTGCGCCCTGAGATCGAACAGGATGCTCACCGCCAGGCCGGTGAGCACGAAGGGGATCATGACGAAGTAGAAGAGCCGCAGAGCCCAGATGATGAAGCGGTTCCGCGGGCCCACCTGGGCGTGGCCCAGCCACGCTCCGGCGATCCTGGGGCTCGCGTCGGTGTGGCAGCTCAGGCAGACCGACTCGACGTGTTGCTCGCTCACCTCCCAGGTGACCGCATGCGCGCCGTGACAGTCGGCGCACACCATGACATCCACCGTCCGCGCGCTGCCGGGGTTCGTCGCCTGCATGGCACCGGTGGCCCCGTGGAAGTCATCCAGGTAGGAGCCGCCGACCCCCAGAGCGATCCCGTACCGTTCCGTCAGGCCCTCCTGCGAGTGGCAGTCCACGCACCTCTGCGTGGCGGTGATCCGGGGGCTGGTGAGCGCGACCGACTCCTCCCCGTGGATCGAATGGCAGGTGAGGCAGGTCGGCAGGTCCTGATCGGGTGTGTCGGCGAGGCTCGCTCCGTGGCCGCCGGACTCGACGTCGGCCAGGGCCGTCACGTGGCACGAACCGCATCGCCGCGCGACGGTCGGCGCGGCCTCCTCGATGGGGGGATCCGTGCCGATGGAGTGACACTGGAAGCACGTCGTGGGCGACGCGGCGCTCTCCGCGTGGGACGAGACGGTCCCCTCGTGGCACGACCCGCAGGTCGCGTTCCTGGAGGCCATCACGTCCCCGTGGGGATCTCCGGTGGGATGCACCTCGTGACAACCCGTGCATCCGGGCTCCTCCGCGATCTCGGCGTGTCCGAGGTGCACTTCCGTGTGGCACGCCCGGCACGCATCCACGACGCCGGCCCTGGTCTCGGCCAACGGGGCGTCGCTGTGCAGGACGTGGCACTGGGTGCAGGCCGGGGCCCCCGCCGCGACGCCAGCGTGGGAGAGCAGGACGTCGTCGTGGCACCCCTGGCACGTCTCGAACAGCACGAACTGGCCTCCCCCGGCGTGGAGGGGCGCGCCCATGGGATCGCACACGTCGGAGGAGGCAGCGCCCGCGGCGCCGGGCTCGGGACAGGCCTCGGGGCCCGGGTGGAGGGAGTGGCACTGCGTGCAGACCGGACCCTCGTCCCCCAGCCCCGCGTGAGCGGGCTTCATGGGCGCGTGGCAGTCGCGGCACTCCGCCAGGCGCGCTTCCGCCACGGAAGCCGGGTCATTGCTGAAGCCGATGTGGTGACACGTGAGGCACGGCAGGGCGTCGGCGTGGACCGAGGCGCGCCGCACCTCCACCTCCATGGCGGGGTGGCAGGAGAGGCATGCTTCATCAGCGGGCCGCGTCTCCTGGGCCCAGGTCGCCTGCGGTGCCAGGGCCATCAAGGCGGCCACCAGCGCCGCGAGCGCGACAATCATGCGTCCTCCTCAGGGATTCGGGGGCACCGGCCCGAGTGCGCCTTCCGTAGGATGATTCCCTGCGGGGGTGTGGAAGGTCAAGAGCCCTCGGCGGTCCGCGTCGAGTCCCGCACCACCTCGCCGACGGCCCAGAAGAGGGCGCCGAAGGCGATGACCGGGAAGAAGGCCACGAACGCGGCTCCCATGAGGGGCGCCATGATCAGCCCGCCGACGATCTGGAGGGCGCCCCGCAGGGCGCCGGGCTCCGGAGGGGCCTCGACGGACGTCTCGGCGACCGCTTCGACGGCTTCCTCGACGACGGCCTCGACCGCCAGCGCGGCGCCGGCCTCCCTCGTCTCCTCGACGATCTCCTCGGCTCGCGCCGCCGCTTCCGGGGCCTCCTTCGGCAGGATCCCCAGGTGCAGCGCCGCCGTGACGACCGTGGCGAGGGCGTCGGGCGAGATGGGCTTGTTCAGGTATTCGAACGCCCCCAGCTCCCGAGCCCGCCGCTCCACGGCGTCGTTGCCGTAGCCGGTCAGCAGGATGAAGCGCGTGTCGGGCTGCTTGTCGCGCAGCCACGCGAGCAGCTCCAGGCCGTCCACCCCGGGCATCCGGAGGTCGGACACGACGACGTCGACAGGATGATCTTCGAGCTCCGAAATGGCGATCCCGCCATCTTCGACGGTGGTCACGTCGAAACCGTGTGCGGACAGGAGCCGGTCGAAGCTGAGCCGGACACCTTCCTCGTCATCGACGAACAGGACCTTGTTATTAGCGCTCATGACAATTCGCCTCCTTGATGGGCGACCCAGCGGGTCCGTTCGCGCATGCGTTCCACGACGGACGCCAGCCGGTCCAGGTCGGTCGCCTTTGGCTTGGCCCAGATCAGGTCGGCACCACAGGCGGTCAGATACTCTGCCAGGGGAATCGAAGGCCGCTCTTCCATTACGACGGCCTTCTGCATGCTCGGGTACTCGATGGCCAACCGCGCGATGATGGGGAGCATGACTCCCTTCGGCAGAGGGCTGAAGTGGAAAACGAGTACCGCGATCGACGACAGGGGCTGCTTCCGGACGAGTTCTTCCAGACTCGTGTACCAGACCGTCGGGTGTCCTCTCATGGCGAGATCGGCTACGAGAGACGCGGCCGATTCCGCGTTCGAGAGAAGCACCGTCACTCCAGTATTCCCGGTCATGGTCGTCCAGTCCTCCGTTGCAGGACCCTTCGCCCGTGGAATGAGCAAGGGCCGTGCCGCGGGTCGAGCTGGACGGTGTCAATCCATCAACTCGTTGCGTTACAAGGACTTGAGGCTTTGGATGACGGTGCGGAAAACCAGCGCTGGACCCCGAAGTGTATACGATTCATATACACCCCGAGAAGGGACATCCCCGGGAGGCGGGGACCGGCGAATGCACTGTAAGTGATTATGGCACCAGGACTTACGGCGATGGACGATGAGCGGGGCCGTTCGGTGGAGGGGGTGTATGCCACTCGCATACAGGTCGAGGCCCGTCCTTACACGGCGCCTTCGCCCCCGGCGTCGTCGGCCTCGTCGGCTCCGCCACCTGGCGCGGTGATGTCGTGCTTGCGCATCAGCGCGTGGAGGTTCGGCCGCTGCATGCCCACCTGGCGGGCCGCCCGGCTCACGTTCCAGTCCGCTGCCCTGAGGGCGCGCACCACGAACAGCTTCTCCAGGCGGTCGACGGCGTGGTCCCGCAGCTCCTGTTTGCGGATGGCCAGGGTCCTGGCGTCCGTGGGCACGTCGTCCCAGGTCGCGTCGGCCATCTGGTCGCCGGCCACGGGGATGGATGCCACGTCGATGAGGCGCGAGTCGGCCAGAAGGACGGCCCGTTCCATCGCGTTCTCGAGCTCCCGCACGTTGCCGGGCCAGTCGTGGGCCTCCAGGGCGGCCATGGCAGCCGGCGTCACCCCGTCGATCCCCTTCTCGAACTCCTCGGCGAAGCGTTTGACGAAGTGGTGCACCATCAGGGGAATCGCGCCCGGGCGCTCCCGCAGGGGAGGGAGCTGGATGGTGAAGACGCTCAGACGGTAGTAGAGATCCTCCCGGAACGAGCCTTCGTCCACCAGCTCCTGGAGGTCCCGGTTCGTCGCGGCGATCAGGCGCACGTCCACGACGACCGGCTTGTCCGAGCCCACGGGGCGGATCTCCCGCTCCTGGATCAGGCGGAGCAGGCTTCCCTGCACCTTGGGGGAGATCGTGGCGATCTCGTCGAGGAAGAGAGTGCCTCCCCGGGCGGTCTCCGCCAGCCCCTTGCGGTCCTTCACGGCGCCGGTGAAGGCGCCCCGCACGTGTCCGAACAGCTCGGACTCCAGCAGCGACTCGCTCAGCGCGGCGCAGTCCGCCACCACGAAGGGCTCGTCTTTGCGCGCGCTGTTCCAGTGGATGGCCCTGGCGATCAGCTCCTTGCCGGTCCCGGTCTCGCCGGTGATGAGAACGGTGCTGCTGGTAGGGGCCACCTTTCCCACGAGCTGCATCACCTGGCGCATCTTCGGGGACGCGCAGATGACGTTGCCGATGCTGTGGCGGGTCTCGAGCTCCGAGCGCAGGCGACGGGTCAGGTGCAGGAGGTGGCGCCGTTCGAGTGCCCGGGCCACCGCCACGACGAGTTGGGGAGGACTGACGGGCTTCTCCAGGTAGTCGAAGGCCCCGAGCTTGATGGCCTCCACCGCCGTCTCGATGGTGGCGTAGCCGGTGATGATGATCACCTCGGACTCCGGCGAGATGCCCCGGGCCGCCTTCAGGAACTCGATGCCGTCGATCTCGGGCATCTTGATGTCCAGGAGGAGGAGGTCGAAGGTCTCGCGCCGGATCAGCTCCAGCGCCTCGCGGGACGACGAGCTCGTGGAGACGTCGTAACCCTCGGCCGACAGGACGCGGCGGATGCTCTCGCACACCACCGCCTCGTCGTCGACGGTCAGCACGCGGGGCGCCTCCGTCCAGGTGCTGTCCTCGCTCATGAATCCGCCTGGGATGCTGGAGTGGGCTCCGGGACGGGGAGCAGCACGACGAACTCGGTGCCGTCCTTCCCGTCGCTGTGGGCGAGCATGGTGCCCCTGTAGCGTTGCACGAGACCCAGGGAGACGGCCAGCCCCAGGCCCGAGCCCTCACCCACGGGCTTCGTCGTGAAGAAGGGGTCGAAGACCTTGCGCAGCGACTCCGGCGGGATGCCGGGCCCGTTGTCCTTGACCGAGATACGCACCAGGTCCGGGCTCGGATGGGGAGGGAGCTTCACGTGCTGGAAGCTCGCCCTCGGCACGACGCGAGACTGGATGCCGATGTCCCCGCCCCCGGGCATGGCCTGGACCGCGTTCAGGACCAGGTTGACGAAGACCTGCATGAGCGACTGGCCGTTGGCCTCCAGCAGCGGCAGGTCCTCTGGCACGTCCACCTCCACCCTGACGTTCTGGTTCCGGATCTCCACCTTGAGGATCTCCAGTGCGCCGTCGATGGCCTTGCGCACGCTGCACGGCTCGAGGCTCGCCTCCGCCGCCTGCTCCCGCGAGAAGTCCAGGAGCTGACGGATGATGGCCGCGCACCGGTTCGCCTCCTTGGTGATCATGTCGATGTCCTGGTGAGCCTGCGACCCGGCCGGGAGGCTGGACTTGACCAGGTGGGCGAAGGTGATGATGGCCATGAGGGGGCTGTTCAGCTCGTGAGCGATGCCCGCGGCCACGAGCCCCACCGAGGACAGCTTCTCGGCCTGGGCCACCTGGAAGCGGGCGGCCCTCAGCTCCTCCGCCTTGTGGGCCACCGTCGCCTCCAGGGAGGTGGCCCACTCCTCCAGGTGCCGGGTGGAGCTGTTCAGGCTTTCTATCATCTCGTTGAAGGAGCTGGCCAGGAAGCCGATCTCGCCCGTCGCCTCGGACGGCACCTGCTGGCTCAGGTCACCGCGGGTCACCCGGCGGGTGGCCGCGATCATGCGGCTCACGGGCCGATGAACCGTGTGCCACACCAGCAGGAACAGCGCTCCGGTGATGAAACCCACCGCGACCAGAGACCAGATGGCCGCGTTCCACGTGGCGGCGGACAGGCGCGCCTGCGCCGGTTGGAAGGACGTGGCGACGTCCAGCACGCCCAGGACGCTCTGTTCCTCGACGGCCCCGTGGCAGAGCCCGCCCTGGCAGCCCTCCTCGTTCCGGATCACGAGGATGGTGGCCAGGATGGGGCCGTCCGTGGCGGAAGCGTACAGCCGGGAGCGGTCGGCGGGATCCAGCTCCACCACGGGCGTCGGGCCCTGGTGGCAACTGATGCACGCCGCCGCTCGGGGGTCGTCGGATCTCGGGTCGACGGTGCGTCCCACCTCGTCCGGGCGGGACGAGTAGGAGATCCTGCCCTCCTTGTTGAACAGGCGCACGACCTCGATGCCCTCGTGCCGGCCCACTTCGGCGATCGTCTCGCGGATGATGTTGCGGTCGTTGCGGATCATCCCGTGGTTGATGCTCAGGCGGATGACCTCGGCGAGGCTCTCGGAGCCCTTGATGACCTCGTCCAGGGCCTGGTGGCGCTGGCCCCGGATGAGGATCAAGGACAGCACCGTCACGCCCGCCAGGGCCAGGAGCCCGGCCGGCAGGGCGATGCGAGTGCTCAGGGTCCGGAGTGGCAACGATATGACCCGATGCTTGGGGTTGCGGCGCGACCGGGGGACATGAGGGCCGGAGGTGGATGCTGGCACCGAATAACGGTGCAATTGGCCGGCCCGGAGGGCTATCGGGCAAGTGTGTACGGGCGTCGTGGGGAGAATCCCCACAGCTCGCCACCCGGCCCGGGCGCCTCGTTCGTCTTGCCCGGAAGTCCACGCCCGGACTACTGTTTCCGGGCACCCGCCCAACGGAGCGCGGGGCGAATGTCCCCGGACCACCCAGCACAGGCCCCCTCGCCGACTCGATGCCTCCGGATGCCGCCGCCCAGTGCAGGAGTTGCAAGAGGACGCTCGCCGACACGGACGTCTTCTGCACCTCCTGTGGTGCCCGTCGGCCGCCTCGCCCGGCGGCGGACCTGGGGGCCACGGGCGGGAGCTGGTCCAACTTGCGCACGCGCCTGGAGGAGGGTACCCGGGGCGAGTTCGAGGTGGAGAAGGAGCTGGGTCGCGGCGGGATGGGCGCCGTCTACCTGGCCCGGGAGCGGGCTCTGGACCGTAGGGTGGCCATCAAGGTGCTCTTTCCGCACCTCATGGCCGACCCGACGAACCTGGAGCGCTTCCGCCACGAGGCCCGCATCGTGGCCGCCCTGCGCCATCCCAACATCGTCAGCATCCACACGGTGCGGGACCTGGGCGACCTCCACTTCTTCGTCATGGACTTCGTGGAGGGGGCCTCCCTCAAGAGCGTGATCGCATCCCACGGGCCCCTGCCCATCCCGGTGGTCGAGGCCCTGTGCTATCAGGTGGGCAGCGCGCTGGCCTACGCCCATCGGCAGGGCTCGGGGGTCATCCACCGGGACATCAAGCCCAGCAACATCATGCTGGACCGGGACGGCAACGCCATCGTCATGGACTTCGGCCTGTCCAAGGCGCTGGACACCTCGACCGGGCTGACGAGGTCGGGCGCGGTGGTGGGCACCCCCGAGTACATGAGCCCCGAGCAGGGGCGCGGGGACTTCCTGACCACCTCGTCCGACCAGTACGCGTTCGGCCTGGTGGCCTATGCGATGCTCGCCGGAGCGCCTCCGTTCACCGGAACCCAGTTCCAGGTCCTCATGGCGCACGCCCACCACGACCCGGCCCCTATCGCCGAGGTGCGTCCCGACTGTCCGGAGCCCCTGGCCGCCGGCGTCGAGAAGATGCTGGCCAAGTCCCCCTCGGGGCGCTGGCCCGATCTGGTGGACTTCCTGCGAGCCGTCGGGGGACGCCCTCCCGCCCACGGGGATCCGGTCCTGGCCGAGGCGGGTGCCATGGCTGAGGCGGCCATGGACGTGGACGCCGAGCCGGAGGGCATCGTCTCGCTGACCCTGTCCAACCCTCCCAGCGACCTCCGGCCAGGGGACCGCTTCGTC
>DASWKP010000027.1:0-22677 GCA_036396575.1 Longimicrobiales bacterium
TCATGGGGTCCAATCTGGCCAACATCGGCCTCATCCTGGGCCTCACGGCCGTGGTTCGGCCGCTGGAGGTGGCCGCCCGGGTGGTGACCCGGGAGGTGCCCCTGATGATCCTCATCACCGTCGGGCTCTACGCCTTCATCATCGACTTCCAGATCGACCGGGCGGACGGCGTCGTCCTCCTCATCATCATGGTGCTGGTCCTGACCGTCATCTTCAGCACGGCGGAAGGCGAGACCCCGGAGGTCATTATCCAGTACGAGTCCTTCGTGGACGCCGTGACGCCGGCGGAGACCACCAGGGCCCGCCTCAAGGACGCGGGGCTGATTCTGGCGGGTTCGACGTGTCTGGTCTTCGCGGGCTGGGTCATCGTGGACAGCGCCGAATACGTGGCCACCACCATCGGGGTGCCCGACCTGCTCATCAGCCTCTCGGTCATCGCCATCGGCACCTCGCTGCCCGAGCTGGCGACGTCTCTGGTGGCGGCGATGCGGAACGAGGCCGACATCGCCGTGGGCAACGTCATCGGATCCAACATCTTCAACATCGCGGGCGTTCTGGGCGTCACCGGCCTCGTGGCGCCCATCGACGTGGACCCCAGTGTCCTGATGGCTCAACTCCCGGCCGTCCTCATCATGGCCGTCCTCGTTTGGCCCGTTACCTGGGCGGGCTTCAAGATCCGGCGCTGGGAGGGCGTGACGTTGCTCGTGACCTACCTGCTGCTCGTCGCGTGGCTGTTCGGAGAGGGGTTGCTATGATGGACGGTGCTGGGATGTGCCACCGCGCGGTCACGTTCGGGCTCCTGGCACGTATCTGATCCAGAGTGGCACGCCAACCCGAACCTGACGAGCACTCGCATGAAAGTACCGACGCGCTGGACCTGCCTCATCGTGGCCACGCTGGCGCCGACGCTCGGCGCGTGCGGCGATGAAGACCCCCTCGGACCCGAGGACGTGGAGTACGCGACCGAGCTGGGCATCGACATCGACCGGATGACCCGGCTCCCTACCGGGGTGTACATCGAGACCCTGATGCCGGGATTCGGCAGCAGGACTCTGATGCTCTCGGACTCGGTGGACATGAGCTACACGCTGTGGCTGCCCAACGGCGTCGAGCTCCAGAGCGGCGAGTTCAGCGTGTTCCTCACGTCCCTGATCCCCGGCTTCCAGGACGGTGTCGACGGTATGACCAAGGGCGAGATCCGCCTCATATTGATTCCGCCGGCACGTGGATATGGGGATAATCCGCCGGCGGGCATACCACCCAACGCGGTGCTGGTCTTCAGGGTGGAGTTGCTGGAGATCCAGACCATCGAGTGATCGGAGAGGGTGGAGGCCATGCCATCGCCGGCCCTCGATTCACAGGCGCCGCAGGTAGGTCACCTTCATCACCAATCCTCGCGCGTCGAGGTTCCACGCGCCCACATCCCCGCCACGGCCTTCGGTGAACACGATGAACAGGTCGCTGCCCGGCCGGTGGATGTAGTTGAAGCGGACGTTGGTCGCGAGGGCCCGGTCCAGGCTGTTGTACTGCACGAGCACGTTGGTTGACAGCCTCGTGGAGAAGGAATGCGTTGCCCGGAGCGACGTGATGTTCGCGTCCAGTTGCCCTCCCGGGAGGTCCACCCGGTTCCGGGTGAACCCAAGGGCCAGGGAGAGCTGAGGCGACGGATTGGCGGTGAGGCTCCCGCCGGCGCTGACCAGCGTGCCCCCGTGGAATCGGCTGATCACCCCGTCGATTCCGAGGTAGACCGCGCGGCTTGAGCTGGTGCTCCCGAACCAGCCGATGTGGTCACCCCGGTAGCGTCCCGCGGGCACCTCGACCGAGTCGGACAGCTCGAACGCCTCGTCCACGACGGTCTCCGCGGCGTTGGCGTACACGGAGAAGTCGTCGCCAGACTCCCACACCGGCCTGAGAGCGACTCCTCCGACCCAGTCCTGGAGCCGGCCGTCGGTGGCCGCCGTCGGGTGGCGGCCTCCGACCCACACGGCCACGTCCCGGAGCCCCAGCGACCCGCGCGGCCGCCACGTCCGGTGCACGAACAGATTGGTCCGGCGGATGTCGTCCCGGAGGACGAAGCCCGCCCGCGGGTCAGCGCCGTCGCTCACGACGTAGTGGTCGAACAGCGAGCCCCATGTGGCGCCCGAGTACTCGTAGGCGACGCGGTACGAGTACCCGTCGCGGTCCGAGCCCGCAGTGGCGGTCCGGGACGCGTACCAGTCCCAGACCCAGGCCTCGCCGATCGCGAACTGGCCGTCCACTCCCACCGCCGTGTTCCGGCCCCCGGAGCCCCGCCGGTCCACCACCATTCCGCCCACGTAGCCCGCATCCCCTACGTCCCGTTTGACGCGGGCGACGGTGAAGCTCTCCCGAGGGGTGTCCCAGGCGGCCTCCGTGACGACGTTCATGAAGCCCACCGTCTGGCCTCCGACCCGGCCTGTGAGACGCGCGCCGGCGATGATGGGCACTTCGCCGTCGTCGTGTATACCCACCTGGCGGCTGAAGAACATCTGATAGGCCGGCGGCTCGGAGCCGCCCGGAGTGCCGAACTCGAACACTCCGGCGTTCTCGAGGAAGAAGTCGCGCTTCTCCGGGAAGAACAGGTCGAAGCGGGTGAGATTCACCCGTTCGTCGTCCACCTCCACCTGGGCGAAGTCCGTGTTCACCGTCACGTCCAGGAGTAGGCCAGGGCGCACTTCGGTCTTCAGATCGAGGCCGGCCTCGTAGCGGTCCGAGCGCCGGATGGCGCCCGGGCCGTCGGCTTCCTGGTCCAGGCCGGACAGCACGAACGGCTTGATCTCCAGGTTGAGGCCCTCGCGGGGGAGGTCGTCCAGCCCCGTGAGATGGCCGGCCCGGCTCACCCGGTGGAAGCCGCCGCCCTCCCGGCGCCACGACTGCCAAAGCACCTCCTCGTTCTTGCGCCGGATGACCCGGTAGACGTTGAGGCCCCATGGCCGGTCCGGCGCGGCGTCCGGGTAGCGGAGCGTCCGCCACGGAATGGCGAATTCGGCGCTCCATCCATCGGGAGTGCGCGTACCGGCGACCTCCCAGACCCCCCGCCAGTCGACGTTGACCTCGGAGCCCTCGTCCGTGATCAACGCCTCGAACTGCGCGCCGTTGGGGTTCGTGGCGAAGACCACCGCGTTGCGGTGATCGTGGAAGGGATCGAACAGGATGGCCACGGCGTCGTCTCCCCCGAAGACCAGGCCGGGCCCGAAGTCCCGCGCGGCCATGACGCCATCGCGATCGAGGATGCGGGCCACGACGCGGTCCGGCTCCGAGTCGTACGCCGTCACGCCCACGTACAGGGTGCCACCGTCATAGGCGACGCGGACCTCGGTGCGCTCGCTGGCGGATCGACCCTCCAGGGGTTCCCGTTGCCGGAACCCCGTGAGGAGGGGCGCCCGGCGCCACACATCCTCACCAAGGAGCCCGTCCACCCGGATGGGATCCACGTCATCCCCCGGGATGCGGTAGGCCTGGACCTGGTCGTACTGCTGCGCCTGACCTGTGCGGGCGGCGCACAGCTCCGGGCCGGTGGCCAGCGCGGCGGCCGCGACGGCCGCGTGGATGGCATCGCGAAAGACGCGTACGGTCATGGTGCACCTCCCCTTCCTCTGCATGTCCCGACATGAAGGTTCCGCCCCTTGCCCGAGCCGGGGGCGTTCCATTATATAACCATATGGTTATGCATGCACCCCCGGCCGAAATCTTCCGCGCTCTGGGCGACCCCACGCGCTGCCGGATCGTCGAGCTTCTTGGTCAGGCGCCGCGCTCGGTGTCGGAGCTGGTGTCCGAGTTCTCGATGAGCCAACCGGCGGTGTCCAAGCACCTGCGGGTGCTCCGGGAGGCAGAGGTGGTGCGGGTCCAGAGCCAGGGCCGGCAGCGGATCTACGCCCTGGCCCCTCAGCCTCTGGACGACGCGGAGCGGTGGCTGGAGGCCGCCAGCAAGGCCTGGGAGGACCGTCTGGCCCGACTCAAGGCACACATCGAAGGAGAGGAGGAAGCATGACACAGGTGGAGAAGGCGCCGATCATCGTGGTCGAGACGGTCATCCGGGGAACCATGGAGCGCGTCTTCCGGACTCTTACGAGCGCCGAAGAGCTGGCTCAGTGGTGGGACGGCGACGAGCGCTACCCCAACCTGAGCTGGGCCGTGGATGACCGTGCCGGCGGCGAGTGGTTGTCCCGCTGGCGGAATCTCGAGGGCAGGGAAGTGAACCTCGGAGGCCGTATCCTCGAGTTCGAGCCGCCCCGGCGCATGGTGTGGAGCTGGTTCTTCGACGAGTTCCCCGACGCCGGCGAGAGCCGGGTGGAGTACCTGCTGGAGGAGGCTGGGGAGGGCGTGCGCCTACAAGTGACCCACACCGGCTTCAAAAGCACCAGGGAGGCGGCCTACGAGGACTACTCCAAAGGGTGGTACGACGTGCTGGGCCGAATCCAGCGGCACGTGGAGGCGTGAGACCGGCGCCGCGCGTGGCGCCTCAGGTGGCCGACGCCTCCTGTTCGGTCCGGCCTGACGCGAGGCCTTCTTCGGACGAACCTGGCCCTGTAGCCCCCGTGTCGGTCACCCGTCCGCCGGACATGTGGGCCGCCAGGTCCCCGACGTAGCGCTTCATGGTGGCGTCGTAGCCCAGGATGAAGCGGGCCACGAAGCGGAAGAACGGGTTGTAGATCTCGCCGTCCTCGGTGATCGTGAGCCGGGTGCGTGGGCCGCTACTTCCGCCGCCGACCACCTCCTCCAGCTCGTACGTCCAGATTCCCCCGAAAGGGAGGTTCTCGTCGGCGATGACGGACACCCAGCGGCGAGGAGGCGCAGCCTCCGAGATGCGGAAGGTCATGGCCCCGCTCGGCCCGGATTCACGCCAGGTCAGGCCGCCCTGGGGCGCGTCCAGCACCTCCACGGCGTCGATGTCGGAGCGCCAGCCCGCGTAGCCCGACACGTCGGTGATGACCGCCCATACCTGCACGGGCGTCCCGTCCACGTCCTGGGACACGGTGGCCGTGTGGGCCACGGGGACGAGCATTCCGACGCCCACCGCCAGGAGAACGAACACCACCACCGCCGCCAGGCCACGCGCGATCCACTTCATGTCATCCCCTCGTCAGACGTGATGAGCGCGCTCTCACGATAGCCCGGGGAGCATCCGAGCGCCTCTCCTGACGAGCCTCGCCTAACCGACCGAGCCGGCCGCGCCGGCTGGGTGAATCGGACTCCTCTCTTGACCTCCCGCGCCAACGACCAGCGTATGTGAAGGAACCCCGCTCCCGGAGGAAGGACCTATGCGCTGGATGCTGCTGTTCGTGGCACTGGGTGCCGCCGGTCCGGCCCACCCGCCGGTCGTCCCGCCCGTGCCCGTCGGCGCGAGGATCGCCGCAGCCCCCACGGTACTCGACTCGCTGGTGGGTTCCTGGTCGGGGGAGGGCACGCTCATGGGCCGGCCCGGCTCGTTCCACATGGCGTGGTCGGCGACCGAGGTGCCCGGGGTCCACTCCCTCGCGTTCGGCAACGCGTTCCGGTCCGACGATGGCTCCGAAACGCCGGTCCTGAGCGCGCACGCCACCTACCGGACGGGTGAGGACGGGTCGGTGGACGGGGTTTGGTTCGACACGCGGGGCGTCCGCATCGAGCTCAGCGGGCGAGTTGACGCCGACCGACTCCGCGTCGAGTGGACCGCGCCAACGGAGGCGGGAGTGACCGTATACGGCTGGCCGGGCAATGGCTCGGTGGATGTGGTCGACTCGGTGCGGACCGCCGAGGGGGTGCGGGAGTTCGGGCGAGCTAGCTACCAGCGCCTTCGCTGACCGGAACCTCCGCTCAGGCGCAGGCGCCGTCGTGCCGCCGGGAGGGGCGCTCTGGCGCGCCGCCTGTTTCCCCGCTCACCGGTCCCGCTGTAGGTTCCGGGCCCATGAATGCACGAACCTTGAAGGGAGTGCGGGCCGCCCCGGTCGCCACCGCCCCGGTCGCCGCCGCTCCGGTCGCCACCGCCCTGGTCGCCGCCCTCCTGACGTTTTCCGCGCTCCCGCCATCCGCCGCCGCTCAGGCCCGCGCGCAGCCGCGGATCGCCCGGGTGGAGGAGGGGGTGGTGGGCGCGGGCCTCCTCATGCGCCAGCTCGATGGCGTCAAGCGGGTCCTCATGATCGGCGCCCATCCGGACGACGAGGACACGGCGCTCCTGGCCACCCTGGCACGGGGGTGGGGCGTCGAGACGGCGTACCTCGCCCTCACACGGGGGGATGGAGGGCAGAACCTCATCGGGAACGAGCTGTTCGAGGGGCTGGGCGTCGTCCGCACCGGCGAGCTACTCTCCGCCCGCGGCCTGGACGGCGGGGTGCAGTTCTTCACCCGGGCGTATGACTTCGGATACTCCAAGACGGCGGATGAAGCGCTGGCCCTGTGGCCTCGGGAGGAGCTCCTCCGGGACGTGACGTGGGTGGTGCGCTCCTTTCGGCCCCAGGTCATCGTGTCGGTCTTCAGCGGTACGGAGGCCGACGGCCACGGACAGCACCAGGCGTCGGGGATCATGGCCAACGACGTCTTCGACGTGGCCGGTGACGCCACGCGCTATCCGCTGCAGCTCGCCATGGGCGTCGAGCCCTGGCAGCCCCTGAAGCTACTGCGGCGGCCGCGGGGACCGGGTGCCGAGACCACCCTGGAGGTCTCCACCGGCTCCTTCGATCCCCTGCTCGGGCGCTCGCACTTCCAGCTCGCCATGGAGAGCCGGAGCCAGCACCGATCCCAGGACATGGGCCAGGGGCAGACACCGGGCCCCCGGAGCACCGTGCTCCAGCTCGTGAAGGCGGCCCCGGGCCTGCCCGCGGACGTGGCCGGACAGGGGTTCTTCGCCGGGGTGGACACGACGCTGGCGGGGCTGGCCGAGGCCGCGGGGGCCTCCAGCGACGCGGCGGCACGAACGGTGGCGGCGTACCGCGAAGCCCTCCACGAGGCCTCGGCTTCCCTGGACGTGCTCGACCCCGTCAGGTCGGCACCCCCACTGGCGCGGGCACTCCAGCACCTGGACGCCCTCCTGGGCGAGGTGAGCCGAGCGCGCGGCAATGGGTCCCCCGCCGCCGCGGACCTGGCTCGGCGCCGGGAACGCGTGCAGCGGGCGCTCCTCACGGTGGCCGGCGTGGTCACCGTCGTGCGCGTCGACGACGACCTGGTGGTCCCGGGCGAGTCCGTGGACGTGAGCGTGGACGTGTGGAACGGCGGCCCGCTCACGGTGGCCGGCGCGCGCGCCGTGCTCGCGGCCCCCGCGGGCTGGCGGGTGGAACCGGTCGAGCCACCGGGATCCGGGCGTGCCGGTGGTCCCCCCAGCTTCTTCGGCCGGGGCGGCCTGGAGGCCGCGTCCCACGCGCGGGAGGTGGACATCGCCCCCGGCGACGCGTTGAGTTGGCGCTTCCGGGTCACCCTGCCGCCGGACGCCGATCTTACGCGCCTCTACTACCTCGAGCGGCCGCGCGACGGCGAGATGTACCGCTGGCCCGGCGAGCCGGAGCTGTGGGCACGGCCGAAGGCGCCGCCCCCGTTGAGCGGGGGCGCAGACTTCGCTCTGGCCGTTTCGGGCACACCCGGCGGGCTCCGGCCCTCCATCGCCGTGAGGCGCGAAGGGGAGTACGTGGGCGTGGTTCAGGACTTCGGTGAGTTCCGCAGGCCCGTTCTGGTGGTGCCCGCGGTCGCGGTGGAGGCCACCCCGTCCGTGCTCGTGTGGCCGTTGGCCGCGGGCGGCGCCCGGCAGGTCTCGGTCGCCCTCACCGGCTTCGCGTCCCGGGAAGTGAGGGGAACCGTGTCGCTGGAGGCCCCCGCCGGATGGTCGGTGGAGCCCGGGTCGCGCCCCTTCGAGCTGCGCCAGCCCGGTGAGGAGCAGAGCTTCACGTTCACGGTCCGTTCTTCCGGCATCGTGTCTCAGGGGCGCCACGAGATCCGCGCGGTGGCGCGCACCGTGGAAGGCGACGCGTTCACGGAGGCGGTCGACCTGGTGGACTACCCGCATATCGCCAGGACCGCCATGTTCCGGCCCGCCGTGGCCGGAGTGACGGCCGTGGATGTGCGCGTCCGCCCGAACCTCCGTGTCGGTTACGTGATGGGCACGGGGGACGTGGGCTACGACGCCATCCGGGAGATGGGCGTCGCCGTGGAGCTCCTGGGCCCCGACGACGTGAGGAGCGGCGACCTGTCCCGCTTCGACGTGCTCGTGCTGGGCATCCGCGCCTACGAGGCGCGCCCGGACGTGGTGGCTTCCAACGACCGCATCCTGGGCTTCGCACGGGACGGCGGCACCGTCGTGGTGCAGTACGGCCAGTACCAGTACCCGGGCTACGCGCCGTACGACGTCGCCATCTCCCGTCCCCACGACCGGGTCACGGACGAGCGCTCACCCGTGCGCTTCCTGGAACCGGACCACCCCGCCCTTACCACGCCCAACCGCATCGTCCCCGCCGATTTCGAGGGCTGGATCACCGAGCGGGGCCTCTACTTCCTGGGCACGTGGGATCGGCGCTTCACCCCCGTGATCGAGTTCCAGGATCCGGGGGAGGAGCCGAAGCGAGGCGCCTTGATGGTGGCGCCCCTCGGAGAAGGCCTCTACGTCTACACCGGGATTTCCTTCTTCCGGCAGCTCCAGGAGGGAGTTCCGGGCGCCTACAGGCTCTTCGCCAACCTCATCAGTCTCAAGGCAGGGGATGGAATGTGAGTGAGCGGGACGATGGCGCCGATCGCACGGGCGGTGCTCAGGAGCCGGACGACAGCGGCGAGCCCATCGGGCCCTTTCGCACCTGGAGAGCCCTCTATACCGCCGTGCTGATCTGGGCGGCGATCCTGATCGGGCTTCTCTACGCCTTCACCGTCACGCTGGACCACAGCGCGCCGTGACCATCCTCGACTGGGGCGTCTTCCTCGTCTACTTCCTGGGGGTCGTCGGCTTCGCGCTGTGGCAGAGCCGGAAGAACGTGGGCACTGCGGGCTATTTCCTGGCCAACAAACGGCTGCCCTGGCTGGCCATCGGCCTGTCGGTCATGGCGACCCAGGCCAGTGCCATCACCTTCATCGGCACGACGGGCCAGGCCTTCGACGACGGCATGGAGTTCATCCAGACCTATCTGGGGCTCCCCATCGCCATGGTCATCATCTGCATCCTGTTCGTGCCGTTCTTCTATCGGGGCGGCTTCTACACGGCGTACGAGTACCTCGAAACCCGCTTCGGACCAGCCACCCGCTCCCTGACGGCCTTCCTCTTTCTCCTGTCGAGGGGGATGGGAGCCGGCATCATCCTCTATGCCCCGGCGATCGTTCTGAGCGTCATCCTCGGCTGGGACGAGGTCGTGACCATCGCCATCATGGCGGTCATCACGATCCTCTACACGACGGTGGGAGGGATCACGGCGGTCATCTGGACCGATGTCGTGCAGATGCTGATGATGTTCGGCGGGATCGCCGTGGCCCTGACGGCTCTCCTCGTGGGGCTGCCGTCCGGCGTGGGCTTTGGGGACGTGGTCTATATCGGTGGCATCCAGGAGATGTGGACCAGCATCGACCTCTCCTGGGATCCGACCAACACCTATACGATCTGGTCGGGCCTGATCGGTGGCCTCTTCCTCGCGCTGGCGTATTTCGGCACCGACCAGAGCCAGGTGCAGCGCTACCTCACGGCGGAGTCCCTCAAGTCGAGCCGCCTGTCGCTGATCTTCAACGCGTTCCTCAAGGTCCCGATGCAGTTCGCCATCCTGTCCATCGGCGTACTGCTGTTCGTCTTCTATCATTTCGAGACGCCCCCCGTGGTCTTCAACGCGGCGGAAGTGCGACTCGTGCGGGAGAGCCCGCGGGCCGAGGAGTTCCGCCGCCTGGAGATGGAGTTCGGCCTGGCGCACGCCGAACGCGAGCAAGCCACGATGGCCCTCCTGGACGCCCGTCACGCCGACGGCGACCTGACGATCTACCAGCGTCGCATCGCCTCGCAGGACGCGCGTCTCCGGGAGCTGCGGGTCGGGGCCAAGGACATCGTCTCCGACGTCCGGGGCTCGGCATCCAACGACGTCAACTACGTGTTTCCCACGTACCTCATCGAGTTCTTTCCGCCCGGCCTGGTGGGCCTCATGATCGCCGTCATCTTCGCGGCGGCTATGTCTTCGTTGGACTCAGAGCTGACGGCATTGTCCAGCGCCACGGTGGTCGACTTCTATCGTAGGTGGTGGCGGAAGGACGCCACGGAAGAGCAGACCCTGCGTATGTCCCGCGTCGCCACGTTGATGTGGGGTGTCTTCGCCTTCGGGGTGGCCCTGTACGCGGGCCAACTCGGGTCGCTCATCGAGGCGGTCAACCAGATCGGCTCGCTCTTCTACGGCTCCCTCCTGGGCGTCTTCCTGCTGGCCTTCCTGGTGGACCGGGCCAACGAGGCGGGCGCGTTCACGGGCCTGGTGGTCGGCATGACCGCCGTGGGTCTGGTGGCCTTTTTCACGGACGTGTCCTGGCTGTGGTACAACGTGGTCGGGGCCGTGACCGTGGTGGCGGTTGGGACGGCGGTGAGCGTCATGGCCAGCCGGGGTCGGCCGCTGGCGGGCGGTTAGGGTTAGGGCCGCCTTACACTGCGCGACACGGCCCCTGGCGCGACCCACCTCGCGCCCCGCATGGTGGTCGTCCGGCAACGCTGTCACGATCAGACCCGGGCACGGAGTCACACCGAGTGGAGTCCCAGAGCCGAGGCACGATTGGTTGGACGCTCGCGAGCGCGGGCCTGCTGGGCGCGCTCTTCCTTGGCGTGTCCGCGATCCGCGCCGGCGCGAGCGGCGTGCCGCTTGGCGACGTCGCGGGTCCGATCCTGGCGCTGGGCTTGATCGGCGCGACGGTCGGGGGCCTCATCGGGCCTCTCCTGGGGGCGGTCGCGGCGCGCATGCGGAACCGCTGAACCGTGGCATCGACACCCATGCTGGTCCACTTCGCCCGGTACGCCCTCACCCCGTCTTTGTGGGCGCTCGGCGACGACGGACGCGCCGCCGTGGGCTCGGCGCTCCGGACCGCCCTCGAGGGCAGTGCCGACGCCGTCCACCTTTACGACGCGTTCGGCACCCGCGCGGACGCGGACCTCCTCGTGTGGAGCGCCGACCGGGCCGAATCGCCGGATGCGGCGCTCGGCTTTTTCGCCGCCCTCCGCGACGCGCTGAAGCCGTTCCGGCGGCACGTCCATCTCGTGGACGCCCTGTGGGGGTTCACCCGGTCGTCTCAGTACGCCCGAGGCGGATCGGACCGGGCCATCGACCCCATGACGCCACGCACGCGCCCCTATCTGGTGGTCTACCCGTTCGCCAAGACCCACGAGTGGTACCGTCTGGAGGCGGAGGAGCGGCGCCGCATGATGTCCGAGCACATCCGGCTGGGGCGGAGCCACGAGCGTGTCCATCAGCTCCTGCTGTACTCCACGGGGCTCCAGGACCACGAGTTCGTGGTCGTGTACGAGACCGACGACCTCGAGGACTTTTCCGTCCTCGTGGCCGAGCTACGCGCCACGGAGGCCCGTGGGTTCACGCTCGTGGACGCGCCGGTCCTGGTGGGTTTCCACCGGCCGGCGGGCGCGGGCGGGCCGTGGCCGTGACCCCGGAGTGCGACAGGCGATGGAGTTGCGGGGCTCCAGGAAGCTCTGGCCGCCGGCAGCCGCCGCCACCGTGGGCGCGCTTGTCATCGCCGGCGCGCCGGTTGTAGTATCGATCGTCGGAGGGCTCGCCGCCCCCAGACCCTCGCCCTCGACCTTCCGCAGGAGGTACCACGGTGGCCGTCTGGCTCCTACCCATTTCTCTGTTCTGGTGCCTCGCCGCCCTCTACCTGGGCGGCGCACCCATTCGCATCGAGGGCGGCGGAGGGGGACGGCAGCTCGCTGGCCTCTTCCTGCACTTCGCTCTCTTCCTGGCGGTGTGGGCGGGGGCGCGGGCCGTGCTGGCGGCACTCCTCGGGGATACGGCCGCGATCATCCTGTCGGCCCTCCTCGCCGTGATCCTCCTGCCCCTTCTCGCCAGGCTCGCGTTCAGGATCGTGGGCGTGCGCATCAGCAGCACCGAGGGCCAGCCCGAAGCGGCCGGATAGCCCCCGCTCGGGCGGCGCTGGGCAGTTGATGGACGTCTCGGTCGCCGCCGTGGTCGTGCTCCTCGGCCTGGTCCTGCTCCGCTGGGGGCTGATCCTGTTCGGCGCCCTGCTCATCCTCCAGCCCGCCCGCTCGTGCCCCGCGTGCTTCCGCGCTACCCTTCCCATCCGGCGCCCGGTCCTGAACGCGGTGCTGCCGGTGGCGGAGTGGCGGTGGTGTCCGGCCTGCCGTTGGTCGGGACCCTCCCTCAAGTCCCCCTCACCCGCCACGCCGTCGCACTCTGAGAAGGTGGAGCATTGGACAGCGAATCCCGACAGATAGCCGGATTGACCCTCCGGATCGACAGGCTCCTGTGCGTCGGTTTCGAGACCTGCATCGACGTGGCGCCCGCGCTTTTCGCGCTCGACGCCGAGGGCATCGCGACGTTCCACGCGGACGCCGAGTCCGTCATGGCCGAAACGATCCTGGAAGCGTGCCGTGTGTGTCCGGTGGACGCCCTCGAGGTGATGGACGCCGACGGCCGGCAACTCGTGCCGTGACGACCGACGAGCGCGAACGAGAGGGTGGATCCGCCCCTGGACCCGGAGAGAGGCTTCGCGCGGTGAGGGGATACGCCGAGGTAGTCGCCGAGGATCGATCGGACCTTCCCGGCCAGATCGGCGACCAGCGCCGTCGCCTCGTGGAGCGTTTGGCCGGGGTGGGCGCGGTCGTGGCCGTGGTCAGCGGGAAGGGCGGCGTGGGCAAGAGCGCCGTGACGGCCAACCTGGCGGTGTCCCTGGCGGCGGCGGGTGCCTCGGTGGGCGCGCTGGACGCCGATCTCAACGGCCCCTGCCTGGCAAGGATGCTGGGCCTCTCCCGCGACGGCCTCGAGGATCGCGCCGACGGCGTCCACCCGGCGACCGGTCCATCCGGAGTCCGGGGCATGTCCACCGAGCTCCTGCTCGACGAAAACGCGCCCCTCCGGTGGAAGGGCCCCGGCTCGGATCGGTTCGTGTGGCAGGGGGCCACGGAGGCCGCCGTGCTCCGGGAGTTCCTGTCCGACGTGGTGTGGGGATCGCTGGACTATCTCCTCGTGGACGTTCCCCCGGGCACCGACAAGATCGGTCGCTTCCTCGACCTGATCCCCCGGCCGGACCAGGTCCTGCTCGTCACGATTCCCTCCGCCGCGGCCACGTCGGTGGTGGCCCGTTCGGCCACGTTCCTGGCGGAGGCGGGGGTCGCGCCGGTGGGACTCGTGCGCAACATGGTCGGGTACGCGCCCGCCTCCGGTGGGGCGCCCCTGCCCCTCTTCTCCGGCCCGGACATGAACGGGGTTTCGGAGCCGCTCGACATGGAGGTGTGGGCGGACATCCCGTTCGATCCCCGCCTGAGCCAACTCACCGACGCGGGTCGTCCGCCGGGCGCCGGGTGCGAAGGCGGCGTGGGCCGGGCCATGGCGGCCCTCGTCGCACGGGTGGAGTCGGCGCGAGGCGGCCGCGAGGAGCCTGGTCCATGAAGTTCCTCTGCGTCGGCTGCGACCAGGCCATGGCGTTCGCGGAGCGTCAGCTTCCCGGCGACGGCACGCTCACCGCCATCTTCACGTGCCCGGGATGCGGGCGTGAGGTCGCCATGCTGGCCAACCCCATGGAGACCCAGCTCGTGTCGTCCCTCGGCGTGGAGATCGGCGGCCGCACGGTTCCCGCGCAGCCGATGGAGCAGACCCGAAGCGCCATGGACCGGCCCAATCAGGAGGCATTCCGAACGGACGCGGAGGAGCCCGCCGGAATCGCCCCCGGCGACGCGGTGGCCGGTGCGTCGGCCGCGGACGGCCCTCCCGGAAGCTGGGCTCCGGTGACCTGGTCCGAGGGGGCCACGGAACGCCTCGGCCGCGTTCCCAACTTCGTGCGCGGCATGGTCAAGCGGATCTATGCGGACTACGCCCAGGAGCGGGGAATCGAGGTGATCACGGAGGCGGTGATGGACCGGGCGCGATCCGAGCTCGGTCTCGAAGGGATGTAGGTCATGCTTCGCGCCATCGGCGTGAGCTACAGCTACGGGTCGTCGCCGAACGGCGTCCATGATGCGGACCTGGCGGTGGCGAAAGGAGAGGTGATCGGCCTGGTCGGGCCGAACGGGGCGGGGAAGAGCACCCTGCTCCGGCTCCTCGACGGTCAGATGGAGCCCCAGACCGGACGGGTCGAGCGGCCCCCGCCCCGCACCGCCGAAGGCCGGGTCGACTACGGGTTCACGGCGGAAGAGACCCCCCACTTCGAGAGCCTGTCGGGCCTCCACAACGCCCTCTTCTTCGCCCGGGCAGCCGGGCTCGATCGCACGGCGGCCACGGAGGCCGTCGAGAGGCTGTTCGAAAGGCTGGCCCTGAGCGAGCACGCCGCGCTGCCGGTAGCCGAGTACTCATTCGGGGCCCGCCGCAAGCTCGCGCTGGTTGAGGCCATGGCCCACGACCCCTCGCTGCTATTGCTGGACGAGCCCACGCTGGGCCTGGACGCGGAGTCTCGGACGCGGCTGGCGGCGCTGCTGGCCGAACGCGCCCACGCCGGGACGGGCATCGTCCTCTCCAGCCACGATGCCGCCTTCGTGGAGGAGGTCGCCCACCACGTCGTGTTCATCGTCCGAGGACGCACGCGCAGGGGTGGCCGACCCGACGAGCTGATCGAGGCTCTCGATGGCGCGGTAAACCTGATCTTCAACCTCAGCGGCCCCCTGCGTTCGCCGCCTGAGCCCCGGGGACCCGACTGGACCGTGATCGACGACGGCAATCCCATCGTGGTGCGGGCTGAGCGAGGACAGGCTGCCCTTCCCGAGGTGAGCCGAGCACTCCTGTCCGCGGGCGCCGACATCCGCGAGGTCCACGTGCGGGAGCCGGGACTCGGAGATGCGTTCAGGCGCATCATGGGGGAGGAGTTGGGCCCGCCGCCGCGCGGGGAATCGTGAGCGGACTGGTCTGGGAGACGGAGTGGCGCATCGCGCTGCGCAGGCCTCGGCTGTTCGCCCTCAACGTCCTCGTGCCTCTGCTCCTGGCCGTCCCCATCGCCGTGTCGGAGGCTCCCGCCGGGCACGCCGCGGCCGTCTACGCCGTGCTCTTCGTGATCCACGCCACCTTCGGGTCGGCCATCCCACTGGTGAGAGACGCGGAGACCGGCCTGGTCGGGCGCGCCCTGAGAGCGGGAGTGCGGCCCGGGGAATATCTGCTGGAACGCTGCGCGTCGGGAGCGCTCCTGGACGGCGTCCAGCTCCTCCCCAGCCTGCTCGTGGCGTGTTGGGGCCTGGGCTCGGACGCTGCGGCGTTCGCTGTGGCCCTCGCGAGCCTGGTCCTGGCGCTGTGGGCGGCCAATCTGCTTGGCGTCCTCGTGGCGGCGGCGGCTCGCACCATCGCGGAGGCGGCGCTGTTCGCCGCCGTGAGCGCCCTCCTGCTGCTCCACGTCTCGGGGGTCTTCAGGGCGGGCGCGCCGGGCTCCCTTTCAGCCCGGATCGAGGCGGCCGCTCCCTTCCGCGCCATCCACGAGGCATTGCTGCACTCGGCCGGCGGAGGCGCTCGGCCCGACCTGACCATCGCGCTGGCGTGGGCCGTGGTCCTGCCCGCGATCCTCCTGCTCCTGGCCACCCGGCTCGGCCCGAGACTCGCGGGGACCCCACCCCGGGACGCGCCCGGCCGAGTCATGTAGATGCCACGGCGCGATCGAGGCGCCGGCGGACCCCGAAGAACCTCCGCGAGCTGCCCATCACGACCGCGCCGAACCGCCGAAATGCCCCATTTGGCGCGGCTTACGGGCGAAGTTGACAACGTCCGCGGGCGACCCGTATACTGGCATCCGTTCCGATCGGAGATGGGTACGAACGTCCCTTGCGCCGGTCGGGACATCCTCGACATCGCGGCGCCTCGTTCGTTTGCGAGGCGTCCGACGCCTGGGAACTGAAGCGTCAAAAGATCCGCCTGGTGAGTTGGCAACATCAGGCGTTTTTCATAGGGTCGGGAGCCCGCTGTGGCTCCCCGGGAAGAGACGCAACAGCTCAAGCACGTCGCCCGGTGTGATCGGGTCGCCGCCAGCCGGAACCACGCTGCGCGGTGCCGGGCGTGGTGCGCAGCCCAGGCGCGGTGCCGATGTATCGAGAGATTCTGGTTCCGGTGGACAACTCCGAGCCATCCGACTGGTCCGTTCTGCGCGCCATAGAGATCGCGCGGCGCGCCGGAGGCCGGATCACCGGCAACCACGTCTATGCCGCCCGCCTTCACGACATCCGCTTCCGTCAGCTCGAGACGGGCCTTCCGGCTCAGTTTCAGAGCGCCGATGAGATCAAGCGTCAGCGGAAGATCCACGACAAGCTCATCGAGAAGGGGCTCCAGCTCATCTCGGACTCCTTCCTCGACCAGACCGAGCGGATCTGCCGGGAGGCCGGGGTCCCCCTCACCCGCCAGCTCCTCGAGGGGATCAACTACGAGGAGATCGTCCGGGAGATCAACGGAGGCGAGGGCCGCCTGCCCAGCTTGATCGGCTTCGACCCCAACATCGCCGACAAGTACGACGGCGGCGCCAACGGGCGCGGCGATGTCCGCATCGGCGAGGACGGCCGCATCGTGGCCGAGGACGAGGACGCGGCGGAGAAGCTCGCGGGCACGAGCGGACGAAAGTACGACCTCCTGGTCATGGGAGCCCACGGCATCGGCCGCCAGGAGTTCTCCCAGCTCGGCGGCGTCGTGGGGCGGGTCCTGCGCAAAGCGCACAAGGACGCGCTGATCGTGCGCAACGATCGCCCGATGCAGGGCGGTCGTTGGATGGTGTGCATCGACGGCTCGGCCTACAGCTACAAGGCACTGAGGATCGCCCTCGACATGGCCGGCGAGTTCGGCGCCAGCCTGTACGTGTGCTCCGCTTTCGACGTGGAATACCACCACGTGGTGTTCGGCAACATCAAGGACGTTCTCTCCGTTCAGGCCTCAAAGGTGTTCAAGTTCGAGGAGCAGGAGGAACTCCACAACAACATCATCGACAAGGGCCTCCTCAAGCTGTGCAAGGCCAACCTCAAGCGGGCGCAGGTCATGGCCGAGGAGTTCCCGGACGTTCCGGTCGAGACCCAGATCCTCATCGGCAAGCCCTTCGACTGCATCTTGCGCTGGGTGAGGGAGATCGAGCCCAGCGTGCTCATCCTGGCGCGCCACGGCAGCCACCGCATCGAGGACACCGATCTGGGTTCCCAGGCCGAGAACCTCGTCCGCCTCGCCGACGCGAACGTCCTCCTCGTGGGCACTGAGGACGTACGCCCTGAGGATATTCCCTGGATTGAGGAGGACGGTGAGACCGGCCTCGAGTGGGCTCCACACGCCGACGTCCGCATCCTGCGGGTGCCCCCCTTCGCTCTGGGGATCGCACGTCGCGCGGTGGAGGAGTTCGTCCTGGACAACTTCGGTCCGGGTGCCAACGGAACGTACGCGGAGGCTGGCCGGAGCGAAGGCGACCGTGCCTCCGCATCGGAGCCGTCGGCGAACGGCGCCGAGGGCGCCATCGCGGCCTCCGTCCCACCCCTCGGCACGAACGGCCTCCCCCTGGTCACGAACGAACGCCTCGATGAGGCCATCAAGAAGCTCCTGCCGACCCACATGCAGCTCATCATGGGCATCGGCACGGCCGAAGAGCTGGCGCTCGCCGAAGTGAAGGCCCAGGAGGCGATGAAGCGCACCCACGTCGAAGGCAACGACGTGGATCCCGAGCCGGACGCCCCCACCATCACGGTGATGTGCCCCTATACGGGCCACGCGCAGACGCGTGAACGCGTGGCGGCCGACCCCGTCGTCTGGACCGAAGAGGCGTTCGAGCGCCTGGGCAACGTCCCGTTGATCGCCCGGCCTCTCGCCCGCAACACGGTTGAACGTTTCGCCCGGGAGCACGATTTCTGGCGGATCACGACCCGGGTCATGGACGAGAACAAGGAGGCCATGATCGAGGCCGACGAGTTCGACATGGACACGATGCTCGTCATGTTCCGGGAGCTCCAGAGCAAGCAGCTCCGCGCCACGGCGGAGGGAGTGGACGGGCTCACACCGGAGATGCGCCGCTTCATCGAGGAGGCAAAGGCCAATGGCGTGACGCGCTGCCCGGTGCGGGACGTGGCCGAGCGCGCGGACCAGTGTCCGGTGGACTTCAAGACCGCGAGTCCCGAAGAGGCGCGGGCCGCGGTGAAGGCGTTCATGGACGAGGGAGACCCCGCCGAGTGATCGGACCAGGGGAGACCACGCCGGTGCCCGTGCCCCACGTCGTGGCATGGAACATCACGCGCCGGTGCAACCTGGCGTGCTCGCACTGCTACATCTCCGCCGGGTCCTGGCACGCCGCCAGCGGCGAGTTGGGAACCGCCGAGTGCCGGGCCATCCTCGACGACATCATCGACGTGAACCCCTCGCCGCTCCTGATCCTGAGCGGGGGCGAGCCGCTGGTCCGTGACGACCTGGAGGAGATCGCCGCCCACGCCACGGAGGCGGGCGCGACGGTGGTCGTGGGAACCAATGGAACCGGGCTCACCGATGCCCGCATCGAGTCGCTCAAGGGTGCGGGCGTCCAGGGCGTTGCGGTCAGCGTCGATTCGTTACGGCCCGAGTACCACGACCGCTTCCGTCACGGGGGTGGGGCCCTGGCGGACACAATGGCCGCCGTGGATCGCCTGGTGGAGCACGAGCTGGACTTCGTCGTCCAGGCCACCGTCACGCGAGGGAACCGCGGCGAGGTCGGCGAACTCGCCGCCTGGGCGGCCGCCCTGGGCGCGGTCTCGTTCAACCTGTACTTCCTCGTGCCCACGGGGCGCGGGGAGCGCATGGAGGGGCTCTCTCCCGAGGAGAACGAGTCGGTTCTCGCCGAGCTGGCGGAGCTGGAACGGACCTTCCGGGGCCGCATGATGGTCCGGTCCAAGTGCCAGCCGCAGCTCATGAGGCACGTCATCGAGGCGGACGACGGCTCCCCGCTCCTCAACTACCGGACCCGCTGCCCGTGCGGCGTCAACTACTGCCGCATCACTCCGGAGGGCAAGCTTACGCCGTGCCCGTATCTGCCTGCCGTGGCCGGAGATCTCACCGTCGAGACGTTCCGCGACGTCTGGGAGCGCGCCGAGCTGTTCCAGGCACTGCGACACGGCACGCTGGGAGGGCGGTGCGGCCGCTGCGAGTACCGGGAGGTGTGCGGCGGGTGTCGAGCCCGGGCGTTCGCCCAGTCGGGCGATGCCCTGGGGGCCGACGAGTCATGCGCCTACGAGCCCACCGGAGACCAGCCCATGGTGAAGCGCCGGGCCGAAGTCTCCTACGGTGAAGGCGCCGACCCGGAGATGCCATGGACGGCGGAAGCCACGGCCCGCCTTGGCCGCATTCCGAGCTTCGTCCGGGGGGTGGTCACACGGAGAGTGGAGGACTTCGCCCGGGATAGGGGCTACGCCGTGGTCGACCTCGACGTCATGGCCGAGGTGCGCCGCGCCCTGCCCGTGGACTTCTCGAAGAAGCTGCCCTTCTTCCTGGGCGGCGGGACGGCGACCGCTCCCGGCGCTCCGGGTCAGCCCCAAGGGCAACCTGCACGAGAGCATGCCTGGGGGCACAATGCGTAGTAGCACAACGCGTAGTGACGCCATGCGGAGCGGCCACCGGGGCGCCGGCGTGGCCCTGGGTGTGCTCCTCCTGGCGGTATTTGCCCTCGCCGCGGAGCCCGCATGGGCCCAGGAAACGGCCCGGCAGTACGGCGACTTCCCCCTCATCGGCAGCCGTGCGGCCATCTGGGTGGCCGCGCAGCTTCACCTGTTCTTCGCGGCCTTCGTGCTGGGCGTTCCCATGTTCGCCGTGGTGGCCGAAGCCATCGGCATCTTCAACAAGGAAGAGCGCTACGACAAGCTGGCCAAGGAGTTCACGCGCCTCCTGCTGGTCTCCTACTCGGCGACGGCCATCTGGGGTGCCGTGCTGGTCTTCGGTCTGGTCACCCTCTATCCCGGGGTGTGGAGCTACCTCGCGGAGATCTTCGATGTGTCCATGTGGGTCTACGTCGGGATCTTCTTCTTCGAGTCGTTCACGCTCTACCTCTACTACTACGGTTGGGACCACTGGAAGGCTGGGCGAGCCAAGTGGTTCCACTGGGGCCTGGGAATCCTCCTGAACGTGTGGGGGACCCTGGTGATGTTCATCGCCAACTCATGGCTCACCTACATGATGAGCCCCCCCGCCGAAGTGACCCCGGACACGGCGCCGGCCATGGTGCAGTTCTGGAGCGCTTTCGCCAACGCCACGTGGATGCCCATCAACATCCACCGGCTCATCGCCAACGTCGTGTTCGGCGGCGCCATCGTGGGCGCGTACGCCGCCTATCGCTTCCTCATGGCCAGGACCGACGAGGAGCGCGCGCACTACGATTGGATGGGCTATATCGGCAACCTGGTCGCCATCAGCGCGCTGATCGTGCTGCCCTTCGCTGGCTACTGGCTCGGCCGGGAGATCTACGAGTTCAACCAGCAGATGGGGATCACCATGATGGGTGGCTTCATGAGCTGGCTGTGGATCGTCCAGGCCTTCCTCATCGGGGTGCTCTTCCTGGCCGGCAACTACTACCTGTGGGTCGGAATGGGCCGCATCCCCGGCGCCGAACGCTTCACGCCGTACACCAAGTACATGCTGGTCGTCCTGGTGCTGGGCGTCATGGTGTGGGCCACGCCCCACACCATGATCGCCAACCGCGACGAGATCTCGGCAATGGGCGGGCAGTTCCATCCCTTCCTGGGTGTGCTGGGCGTCATGAGCGCCAAGAACACGGCCGTCAACCTCATGATCCTCACGACGTTCCTGTCCTTCCTGCTCTACCGCAGGGCCAACAAGGAGCCGGTCGTGGGATGGGCCCGCCAGGGCACCGTGATCCAGGGAGCGGTCTTCGCGATCGCGGCTCTGATCGTGGTCTTCTACGGGGTCTACGGATATTTCGTCCCGGCCATCGTCCGCATCGGCTTCTCGGTCTACCAGGTATTGGCGGTGCTGGGCACCATCGTCGCCGTCATCGCGATCGACATCGCCATGATGCGGGGCGCCACGTCGCGGGGCGCGATCCGCTGGGGCCAGATGCCCGCCCGCTCCCAATACGCGCTCTTCATCCTGGCGGTGACGTTCACCTGGCTGATGGGGCTCATGGGCTTCGCGCGTAGCGGCATTCGCCAGCACTGGCACGTCTTCGAGGTGATGCGGGACACCAGCCAGTGGGCGGCCACCCCGGCGCTCGGGTACGCCTCCGTAGTCATCTCCGCGTGCGTCCTGATCTTCCTCGGGCTGGTAGGCTTCATCTTCTGGGTGGGCGGGTTGGCTGAAAAGCCGATCATCTCGTCCACCGGCGCCGGCCCGGGCCCGGGTCCCCAACCCGTCGCGGGGGACTGAGCCATGCTGATGCAGAACCTCAAGATCCTCCTGGTGGTCCTGGGGACGCTCGGGCTGTACACGTGGGTGGCCAATGCCATCCCTCAGATCGAGTCGGAGGTGCCGACCGAGTTGGCCTTCGGAGCCGACGTGGCTCCGGAAGAGCTGGTGAGGGCCGGAGAGGAGCTGTACGCGGGCGCGGGCCAGTGCACGTCCTGCCACGGCCTGGGCACGCGCGCGCCCAACCTCCTCACGGACCACGAGGGCGAGGGGACCATCGGGCAACGCTGTGGGGGCCGGGTTCCGGGCGAGGACTGCAAGACCTATCTCCATCGCTCGATGATCGAGCCCGCGGCCTATCTGGTCCAGGGCTTCGGGCCGATCATGCCCGACCAGCGCATCAACCTGTCGAACAACCAGATCTGGGCCCTGGTCGCCTTCCTCCAGGACCAGGGAGGACAGGTCACCGTGACGGGCGCGGACCTCGCGAGCGAGGCCCCCTCGCCTGCCGCCGCGCCGGCCCCGGCTGCCCCCGCGAGCACCTCCCTGGATCCCCTGGAACTCCTGAGGAGCAACGCCTGCCTGGGCTGTCATCTGCTTGGCGACGAGGGCGTGCAGCTCGGTCCGCCCCTCAGCGGCATCGGCGCACGAGTCACGGCAGACTATATCCGGGAGTCGATCCTGGACCCCGCGGCGGGTGTGTCGGAAGGCTATGAGAGCGTCCAGGGCCTGATGCCCCCCATCTTCGGCCAGAGCCTCACCGCCGCCCAGCTCGAGGCGATCGTGCGGTTCCTGGCGGAGCAGAGGTAGGACGATGCGCGCGCTCCTGGGCACACCGTTCCGCCAGGCCGTGGCCATCCTCGCCGTGGCCTACGTCCTCATCGACTTCGGCATCCCCCTCGTGCCGCCCCTCTTCGGCGTCGCCAGCGCGCCGGTGCCCAACACGGTCGTGCTCCAGTACCTGCTCACCGTGGTGGTCGGCCTCCTCCTGTGGGTCAGCGACAACGAGGAGCGGTGGACCGAGTTCAAGCGCCCGATCCGGGACGTGCTCGTCGAGCCGGACAGGAAGTTCGCCCGCTCCATCCTGATGGTGTCGGTCCCGCTGTTGGTGGCCTTCATCACCTACGACCGCGTCAAGCCGGAGGTCTCCGCTCCACCCAGCTTCCGGGCCATCCACCCGGCGCCACCCACGTCCATCACCTTCCGGGGGGAGACGATGCAGCTCGCGGGGTTGGAGAACCCGCTCCGCTCGGAGGGC
>DASWKP010000028.1:0-22402 GCA_036396575.1 Longimicrobiales bacterium
CACTCCCCTTCGTCCAGCAGCTCCGCCACCAGCGCCAGGACGTCGTCCTCCTTGGGCTCGTCCACCGTGCGATACCGGAGCGTGCCCCGGTGAGGGGATGCCTCGGCCTGACCGGTGGGACGCGTGGGCACGTGGACCAGACGGCGGAGCCGCCGCGTCGCCAGATCCTCCACGACGGGCGTCATGGGCAGCGCCACCACCACCCTCTGGGCGTCACCCGGCAGGGCCTCCAGAAGGCTCTCCACATGCTCGAGGGCGCCGAGCGCCTCCATGGCCGACGCCCCGTCCACCACCAGCGCCTGGACGGACGACAGCTCCACCTGGTTGGCGTCGACCCGTCGGCGGAGGTCCGCCGGCGTGGCGAAGAGGATGTGTGCCCGCTCGGGGAGCACCCAGGGAGAGCCCAGCGCGGCCACAGCGTGGCCCGTAACGGCCGCCAGACGCCCCAGGGACTCGGCCAGCCGTCGCGCCGCTTCCCGGGTCGGGGTAAGAACCACCGCGGCGGGAACGCCGGTCCCTTCCAGCCCCACCCGCTCGAGGAGGGCAGCGCCGTACGAGACGAGGATCCCCGCACCCGGGCCGGCCGCGGCCACGAGGTTGTTGCCCCGGCATAGAACCGGGATGGCGCTCTCCTGGAAGGGCGTCGGGCGCTCGATGCCCTCCGATGCCAGGGCCTCAACGAGCTCCGAGGCGAGCCCCAGTTCCTCGAAGGAGTCCATCAGGTGGGCTCGCCCGAGCCGGGCCCTCCCCGGTCGCCGGGCTCGTAGGGCAACTCGTTGAGGAACTTCTGGATCTCGTAGTCCACCCTGGAGGTCCGCAGGCGGTCCGTGGAGGCCACGACGTCCGTGTATAGCCCGTGGCGGTGCACCGCCAGCGTGACCGTGCCTTCCTGCCCCGAGTAGGTGGCCCCGTGGGAGGACTCCTTGGACCGCGCGAGGCCGATGCGTTCCGGGAGAAGGCGTTCGGCCAGCGTCATGATGTCACCGGGCGCGAGCGCGGTCTTTCTCTGATATCCGGCCATGGTGTTTCCCGTTGTGGTCGTGTCGTCAGTGGATCAGGGAGCGAGCGCCTCGCGCACCGCCGCCCGATCCGCCGGATCCTCGTGGTGCCGATCCTCCAGGGCAAGCGTCGGTACGGTGGTGATGCCCCACGCTCTGGCCTGGGCGGTGGACGCCGCCACCGCATCCGCGTGCTTGTCCACGTCGAGAACGGCCCGGGCCTCCGAGACGTCCAGGGAGAGCTCCCGGGCCAACTCGACCAGGACATCGACGCGACCGATGTCCTCGCCGGACTCGTGAAACGCCCGGAAGAGCGACTGGTGCACTTTGGCGAAGAGGCCCTTGTCCCGGGCGTGCCACGCCAGCTCGTGGGCCTTTCGCGTCCAGGGGACCAGGCGGGGGACGACGACCTCCATCCCCTCGGCCGCGGCCCTGGCCCGGCCTTCCGCCCAGCGGGACCTCCATGTTGTGCTCCCGGGATCCAGGAGCGGGCCTGGAGGCGGGTTCACCTCGAACGGATGCCGGATCGCCAGGGCGACGCCTGCCTCGGCCTCGAACTCCCGCACCCACCGTTCGACCACATACGAAGCGGGGTCGACATAGTCGAAGAAGAAGCGGACTCGGGCCTCGATCATGGGGAGGAATCTGCCGTCCGCACCCGACGCGAGCAACGGGCCGGGTGGGTGGGAGGACCCCTCCGCCCGCCTTGATTGCCGGCAGGACCTCTCCGATATTCGCACTTCCGGAACGCCCGACCGCCTCGACCGTCCGCACCCGAGCACGTCCGTCTCCGGACGGCCCACACGTCCGAGCAGCCCATGGCATACAGCGCCAACGTCGAGCGCCTCCGGCCCTCCGCCACGATCGCCGTGTCCACCCTGGCCAAGCGCCTGCGAGCCGAGGGTCGCGACATCATCGATCTGAGCGCCGGGGAGCCGGACTTCGACACGCCGGCGTTCATCGCGGACGCGGCGGTGGACGGGATTCGCGCCGGTAAGACACGGTACACGCCCGTGGCGGGGATGCCCGAGCTGCGCAAGGCAATCGCCGCTGGCTTGAGCGAGCGGGCGGGACGGGAGGTCTCCTGGGAGTCCGTGGTGGTGAGCTCCGGGGCCAAGCAGGCTCTCTTCAATGCCTGCTTCTCCCTGTTCGGACCGGGGGACGAGGTCCTCGTAGCCACCCCCTACTGGACGAGCTATCCCGAGATCGTCGGGCTGGCCCGGGCCGAGCCCGTGTTCGTCACGGGCAGCGAGGCGCTCGACTTCCGGCTCACGCCCGGAGACCTGGACGAGGTGGCGGGTGACCGCACGCGCGGGCTCATCCTGTCGACGCCCAGCAATCCCACGGGCTCCGTCTACTCCCTCGACGAGTTCGCGGCCGTGGCGGCGTGGGCCCGGTCCCGGGGCATCTGGCTGATTGCCGACGAGATCTACCGGCAGATCTACTTCGGGGAGGGTGGGGAGGCGCCGGGCCTCCTCGATCTGCCGCCGGACGTGCTGGGGCCCCACGTCCTCATCGACGGCGCTTCCAAGAGCTTCGCGATGACGGGGTGGCGCCTCGGCTTCAGCGTGACCGATCCGGACCTGGCCCGGAAGATGACGGCGCTCCAGAGCCACGTTACCTCGAACGCCGCCACGCCCTCCCAGGTGGCCGCCCTGGCCGCGTACACGCGCGTGGACAGTACCCGCTCCGCGGTGACGGAGATGAGGGAGGCGTTTCGCAGGCGCCGCGACCTGGTGGTCGGCCTCTTCGACGAGCTCTTGCCGGAGTTCGACTACGTTAAGCCCGAGGGGGCCTTCTACCTGTACTTCCGCGTCGACTCCCTCTTCGGCGAGACCATGGACGGCGCGACCGCCTTCTGCTCGTCGCTCCTGGAAGAGACCGGGGTGGCGATGGTTCCGGGCGCCGCGTTCGGCGACGACCGCTGGGTCCGCATGAGCTATGCCACGTCCGACCATCTGCTGAACGAGGCCATCAGCCGCATGGCGGCGGCGCTCTTCGCGCGCTGACCTCTGCGGGCCCGACGTCGCCGGTGGTCACCGCCCGGCGAGGGCCCGTCGGGCGGCGTCCAGACTCGGGGCCATGTAGCTCCGGCCGAAGAGGTTGACGTGCACCAGCAGGTAGTAGAGCTGGTAGGCGTGCCGCCGCACCCGGTCGTAGGCGAGGTCCGTGGGCCAGGCTTCGCGGTAGGCGGGCAGGAACCCCCCCGGAAAGCCGAAGAGCTCGCTCATGGCCAGGTCCACCTCGCGGTGCCCCCTGTACACGGCCGGGTCGATGAGGACAGGCGTGCCGTCCGATCCGGGAAAGACGTTGCCTCCCCAGAGGTCTCCGTGGAGGAGCGAGGGACCCTCCTCGGCCGCTCCGGCCAGGACCGTGTCCAGGTCGTCCAGGAGTGCCTCGAGCGGTCGGCCCTCCCCCGCGCTCAGCGCTCCCGAATCCCTGGCAAGGCGTACCTGCGGTTCGAGACGGCGCTCCCTCCAGAACGAGGGCCAGTCCCCGAGCGGGGCGTTGGCCTGGGGCAGGGAGCCGATGAAGTTGTCCGTGGGCCAGCCGAAAGCGCCGCCTGCCGGGTCCGGACCGGGGCGGGCGTGGAGCTCGGCGAGCCCTCTGCCGAGCCGAGCGGAATAATCCGGAGACGGTTGGCCGGCGGGGAGGTACTCCATGACGATCCAGCCGGGGTCTGACGGGACGCCCCGGCCTCCGACGCCCGCCACCTCGGGCACGCGCGCGTCCTTCCCGGCCGCGGCGGCGAGCGCCGCCAGGCCGTCCGCTTCCGCAACGAAAAGCCCCGCGCCGGCGTCGGCGTTCCACTTGGCGAACCAGGCGCCGCCGTCGTCGGTATCCAGGCGGGCAGAGGCGCTTACGCAGCCGCCTCCGACGCTCCGGGACGAGACCACGCGCACCCGACGGCCGAGGACCCCTTCCAGGGCCCGTTCGACCCCGAGGCGCACCGAGTCGGGAGGGTGTCCACTCACCCGTCGTCGGTGGCCAGCCGGTCCAGCAACGCTTCCGCCGAGCGCCGCACCATCTCGAAGACGTCGTCGAAGCCGCTGGGGCCGCCGTAGTAGGGGTCCGGCACCTCTCCGTCGCCGGGGTCGGGATCGAAGTCACGGAGCAGGCTGACCTCGGCCCCGCCCGAGGACGAGTCCGCCAGGGCCCGGATGGCACGCAGGTTGTCGCGGTCCATGGCGATGACGTGGTCGAAGTCGTGGAGGTCCTCCGGCTCGAGCTTGCGGGCTTGGCCCGTCAGCGTGATGCCGTGCCTGCGCGCCACGTCCACGGACCGGGAGTCCGGGCGTTCGCCCACGTGCCAGGCGCCGGTTCCCGCTGAATCCACTCGGACCTGGCCCTCCAGGCCCCGCTCCCGGGCCAGGTGTCGGAGAACGCCCTCGGCAAGGGGAGAACGGCAGATGTTGCCCAGACAGACGAACAGCACGGAGATCGGGGGGCGGGCGTCGTTCATGGGGCAGTGGCCGGGGTCACGGGGGCGTCGCAGGCGTGAACCCCCCACGGGGACGGAGGGTCCCCACCCGGGACCCCGCATCGCCCGGGGGGGTAGGGAGCGCGCGACATACCTCACAACGGAGAACGGTAGGTGAGCGAAGCAGAAAGCACTGAACATCTCTTCCAGGACTTGAAGCTGTCCGATGTCCGCCTGGCGGCCGTCGAGGCGCTGGGGTGGGTGAAGCCCACCCCGATACAGGTTAGGGCCATTCCCGCGGCGCTGGAGGGCCGCGACGTCGTGGGCATCGCCCAGACGGGCACGGGCAAGACGGGTGCGTTCATGATCCCGGCCCTGGAGCGCATCGACGTGGGAGGCGGGCTCCAGGTCCTGGTTCTATGCCCCACACGGGAGCTGGCCCAGCAGGTCGCCGAGGACTCGGAGGCCCTCGCCAGGGGGACCAGCGTACGATGCCAGGCCATCTACGGTGGCGTGGGCTACGGTCCCCAGAACGACGCTCTCGCCCAGGGTTGGGAGGTCATCGTCGCGACACCCGGGCGCTTCATCGATCACATGAAGCGTGGCAACGCCGGCATGTCCGGCATCAAGGTCCTCGTGCTCGACGAGGCGGACCGCATGCTCGACATGGGCTTCCGGCCCCAGATCGAGGAGGTCCTGAGGAAGGTGCCGAAGTCGCGGCAGACCATGCTGTTCAGTGCCACCATGCCGCACGGCGTCCACGACCTCTCCACTCGCATCACCGATGATGCCCTGTGGGTGGAGGCCGCGCCTTCGGGGACGACGGCCAGCGGCATCACCGAGCTGGTCTACTCGGTCAAGCCGGAGCGGAAGCCGGACCTCCTCGTCGAGCTTCTCAAGGACCCGGCCTGGGACCACGTGCTGGTGTTCACCCGGACCAAGGCCGGCGCCGACGTCCTGGAGGCTCGCCTGGAGCGGCAGGGCATCCGTACGGACGTCATGCACTCGGATCGCCAGATGAAGCATCGCACCCGGGCCCTGGACCAGTTCGCCACGGGCAAGATCCGAGTGCTCGTGGCCACGGACATCGCACAGCGGGGGCTGGACGTGGAGGGGATCAGCCACGTGGTCAACTACGACGTGCCTCTGGACCCCGAGGACTACGTGCACCGCATCGGGAGGACGGCCCGGGCCGGAGCCGAAGGCACCGCCGTGACGCTGGTCACCGCGGGGGACCTGGGCCACCTTCGCAGCGTGGAGCTGCACCTCGGCCGGGACCTGGAGCGGGTTCACGTAGCCGAGTTCGACTACGCGGGCACGCCGCGAACGGAGACGAGCCGGAGCACGACCCACGGGCGCCACTCCCGCTCTCCTCGAGGCATGGGCTCCCGGGAGGCGGAGGATCTGAGTCCCGACGAGCTGGCGGAGCTACTCAAGTTCCAGTGACCCGAGAACACCGCTTCATTCCATCACTCCACAGGAAACAGGAAGCGTATCCATGATCCTCAGGCGGTACGGCGAAACCGTCCAGAGCGTGGAGCTCGCCTTCGACTCCAAGGCTCTCAGCGAAGTCGGCTTCCGCCGGGATCGGGCGGTTTCCATTCCGGGAGAGGAGTTCGACGGCGCATACGAGCTCGTCACTGTCCACGAGCTGGCCGAGACGACGGAAGGGGACGTCCACGACGAGGTCGAGAGCGCGATGCTCCGAAAGCTCGAAGGGCACGTCCGGTCTCTCCAGAGCGAGCTCGCGGAGGATGAGGTCCTCTACGTGGAGAGCAAGTCGGGCGTGGACTACCCCAAGACCCGGTCCGTGACGAAGAACGTGATCGTCGAGGGCGAGAATCGGCTCCATTTTACCGTGCGCCTGGAGCCTGCGTTGCGTCTTGGAGTGTACCGCAGGAGGGGCTGAGCCGCTTGAACGCGCCGGAGGATCGCGACCCGACTCTGGAGGACGTCCGGGAGGCCCGGGAGCGCATCGCCGGCCACGTGGTCCACACGCCGTGCCCGTCGTCCCCCTTCTTCGGCGACACCCTGCCGTTTTCACTCTGGCTGAAGCTGGAGAACCTCCAACGCACTGGGTCCTTCAAGGACCGTGGTTCCCTGAACCGGCTCCTGCTGCTCACGGAGGAGGAGCGGCGCCGCGGGGTGGTCACGGCCAGCGCTGGCAATCATGCCCAGGCCGTGGCGTGGCACGCCCAGCGCCTGGGGATCCCGGCCACGGTGGTCATGCCCGAGACCGCGCCCCTCATCAAGGTGTCGAACACCGCGGGCTTCGGCGCCCGGGTGCTTCAGACCGGCACGGTGCTCGACGACGCGGCCGTGGAGGCTTCCCTTCTGGTGGAACGTGAGGGGCTGGTGCTGGTCCACGCCTTCGACGACCCCAGGGTCGTGGCGGGCCAGGGCACCATGGGCCTGGAGATCGCCGAGCAGGTGCCGGACGTGGACGTGGTGGTGGTGCCCGTGGGCGGTGGGGGGATGATCTCGGGGATCGCGCTGGCCCTGAAGACCCTCCGGCCCGGGGTCCGCGTCGTGGGCGTGGAGGCAGCGGCCGCCGCATCCGCGCGGGCTTCCCGGGATGCGGGGCACATCGTGAAGATCGCCACCGCCGAGACCATCGCCGATGGCATCGCCACCAAGCGCGTGGGCGAGCTCACGTTCCGCCTCATGGAGCGCTGGGTGGACGACCTCGTGACCGTGGACGAGGAGGAAATCGCCAGCGCGGTGCTCCTCCTCCTGGAGCGCCAGAAGACGGTGGCGGAGGGCGCGGGGGCGGCCGGCCTGGCGGCGCTGCTGGCGGGGCGCGTGGCCGTGGGCCGGGGCGAGCGCTGCGTGGCGGTCCTGTCCGGGGGCAACATCGACGTGAACATCGTTGCGCGCATCATCGACCGGGGCCTCGTGGCCGACGGCCGCCTGGCGCGTCTCGTCGTCAAGGTGCCCGATCGCCCGGGCTCCCTGGCGCTGCTCACCGGTGCCCTGGCGGGGCTCGGTGCCAACGTTCTGGAGACCCACCACCAACGGGCCTTCGCCGACATCTCGGTCGCGGACGTGCGCATCGTGGTCCACGTGGAGACCCGCGGCCGCGGCCACGTGGACGAAATCGTCGCCGGACTGGAAGCCCGGGGGCTCGTGGTCAGGGAGGACCGGGCCTGACCCCCGAAGCAACGCTGTGAATCCCACTGGCGTCCTACACGTAAGGCCCCTTAGAGGGTGGATTGGCAGCCGCACTCCGTAAGGGCTCCCGGACTGCGGCGTACGTGATGGAGGATGATGGGTGGGGTGGGGAGTGGGATGACACGGAGTTGACGGTCGGGGAGAGCCTGGCGCGATACCTGGGACGCGAGGCGGTGAGGTGAGGGAAAAGGGGGCCCCGGCCCCTTCTCCGGAGGCCCGGTGAAGATCGTCTCTTCGCCGGGCCTCGGTCGTGGGGGGTGCGAAAGTATCTGTCGAAGTGGGGATATCCCCCACAATTCAGGGGAAGAATCTCCCGGAGACGAAGGGTCCAAATCCCGACAGAATCGCCCGTGGGCACATCGTATCTTTGTCGTGGAGATCGGGGCGAAAGCCGCGATCGAACCGGGGCCTGGCCCCGGAAGAGCACGAGATACGGGGGAGGGTGTCCTGTTGGCGGGAGGGTCGCAGGCACCCGAACCCGGCTCGTGTTTTTTTGGGTCACGAGGCCAGTTCTCCCGCTCCATCGAGGTCGATGAACGCCGCGGACTACGCCGTCCGGGGCGCTTTTTGTTTGCCGCGGGCCGCGGTCAGCCGCCCTCGCTGGTGGGCGCCGGTGTCAACTGCTCACGGGTCGGGACGAGCCGGTCGCGGCGCCAGGTGGCCAGTGTGTACACCGTGCCAGGCTCGGTGACCTCACCGTCGGCCAGGACGAGCACCGAGCCGTCGCCTCCTGCCTCCGGGTCCCACACGCGGACGTGGGCCAGGACCGCGCCGCTCGCGTCCGCGGCCAGCACGGTCCGCGAGGGTGGGCCCTCGGGAGGCGCTTCGAGTTCCGAGAAGCCCTGGGCCTGGAACGCCACCAGCTCCCCCAGGATCTGGCCCACCGCGGAGCGCTCGGCGGCGACTCCGTCCAGGCTCCACGTGGAGTCGGTCCGGACCAGCTCCATGCGGTCGCCTTCCCGCGTGAGGACCAGGCTGGCGACGGCAGCCGTGTCGAGCGTGAGGACACGCCGGCTGCGCCACTGGTCGAGGGGCCGGGTGGCCGGCGCCCGCAGCTCTCCCCGGATCAGATAGACCCTGTCGTCATCGGGGACGCGGGCGAACACCGTGCCGAACCCCGAGGCCGGCGCACCGAGGAACAGGGTGTCGGCGCCCCCGTCCGCCACCAGGACCATGACCGCCGTCGAGTCGGCGGCCACTCCCATGCGGCGGTGGTTCGAGGGGTTCACGGACGCGAGGTCCCCCAGCTCGGCCCCGTCCAGGGCATCCAGCAGACGAGCCACGTTCGCCGAGTCGGCCACGTGGCCGTTGGCGGTCCACGTCGCTCCGGAACGTTCGAGCCGGACGGGCTCGTCCAGGGTGGGACCGGACAGCTCCACCGCCCGGAGCCCTTCGGCGGAAAGGCTCTCGAGGAGGGCCGCCATGGGGCTTTCGGGGTCCACCTCCGAGCCGCCGTCCCCCCTCCCCAGGACGAGGGTGGCCAGGTACAGAAGAACGACGGCGCCCAGGATGACGCCCAGGGTCTTCAGCTCGCGGTCACTCATGGCTCGCCTCCCCGTGCTGTCCGTCGTGCTCGTCGTGCCCGCCCTGTCCAAACCCTTCGACCCGGGTCCACAGTTCCTCCGCCTTCCTGCGGCGTCCGGCGATGCGCATCAGCCCCACCAGCACGAACAGGAGGGGCACACCCGCCATGTTGCCCCACTTGAGCGAGGACTTCATGACATCGGACCCGAACACCAGGGGAGGCGGCGTCCGGTCCTTCGAGCGGATCTCGATGAGGCTCTCGTCCTGGGCCAGCCAATCCACCGCGTTGGCCACGAAGGACAGGTTCTGCGGGTTGTTCTGGATGAACTGTCCCTGGATGAAGTCCGCGTCGCCCACCACGACGAGCCGGCCTCCCTCTCCCTCCTCGGGCAGAACGGCCGCCGCCAGCGTCTGCGTGCCCAGGGTGGACGGGTCCAGCGTCTCGGTGTCCACGGCCGTCTGCGGGTCGATGCCCCCCATGACGTTCCTGCGCCCCCCGTACGGGGTGGTGGTCCAGAGGGGGGTCACGGTCTCCGGGTCGGTCACGTCCAGAGGGGCGGCCCACGCCAGGCCCAGGCGCTCGAGATCCTTGGTGATGGAATGCCGCGTCGCCGGGACGGCCAGGGGCCACAGTGGGTAAGGCGCCACCAGATTGAAGATGGACTGGCGGCCCAGGGAAACGGTTTCGTTGGAGCGGACGTCGTAGACCATCTGGTCCGCCAGCCGGACGCCCCGGCGTCCGATGAGGTCCTGGAGGCCCGACGCGAAGGGCTCCGTGATGGGGGCCTGGTCGCTCAGGCGGTTGTTCTCCAGCAGGAGGAGCGCGCCGCCTCCCGCGTCCAGGTAGGCGTCCAGCGTGGCGGCGGCCTGCGCGGTCCAGGGCTCCGTATTTCCCACCACCGCGACGATGTCGATGGAGTCCGGCGACAGCTCCGGGGGCGCCGGGTCCACGCTCACATCCACGGACGTCACCTGGTACCGATCCCCCAGCACCTGGCTCAGGGGCTGGAGCATGGCCGCCCCCCGCCCGCCGAACCCGGTCAGGAACGCCACCCGCGGGCGCCGCTCCGAAGTCATGGCCGCCAGCGCGGCAGTGAGGCGGTACTCCATGTCGTCGGTGCGGGCGATGTAGGGGAATGCCTCCCGGGCGTCCGCGTACTGCACGCTCACGCCCAGCCAGCCGTTGCGCACCTCGAACTGGTCGGCCCGCATGACGTTGAACTGGATCTCCCGGATGCCCAGGGAGGTCGCCTCGCTGGCGGCTTCCTCGTCCTCGTCGGGATGGAGCTCGATGACGCGCAGGTTGTCGCCGGCCACGCGCCGATAGTCCGCGAGGAGGTCACGCAGGTCCCGGAGCGTGCCCTGGATCTCCGGAGGCAGCGCGTCGGAGACGAACAGCTTGACGGTGACCAGATCGTCCAGCCCACGCAGGACATCCCTCGTTCCGTCGGAGAGGGTGTAGAGGCGGTCGGCGGTGAGGTCGATGCGCCCGTGGATCCGCTGGCCGAGGAGGTTGAGGACCACGATCGCGAGAACCGCCGCGGTCACGCCGGTCCGGAGGCGCAGGTAGGCTCCCCGGCGCGGGCTGAGCCTCTCCCGGACGACCCAGAACCAGGCCAACCCGCAGAACAGGGCCGTCATGGACAGGAAGTAGAGGACGTCCCGCAGGTCCACCACGCCCAGAGACACGCTCAGGAAGTGGGGCACGACGGAGAGCTGGCGGACGACGACGGCCACCGGCCCCGGCAGGGTCATGAGGGTGAAGCTCGCCCCGGCCAGCACCAGCGCCACCGACAGGATCGCCGCCACGATGAACGAGGTGATCTGGTTGCGGGTCAGCGCCGACGCGAACAGGCCCAGGGCGGCCAGCTCCGCCGACAGGAGGGCGGAGCCCAGGTACTGCGCCACGACCGGTCCCACGGGCGCCCCGGCCAGGACCACCACTCCCACGGCCATCGGCAGGGTCCCCGCCAGGGTCGCCAGGACGAAGAGCCAGCTCGCCAGGAACTTGCCGGCCACCAGCTCCGCCTCGGTGAGGGGCTGGGTCACGAGCCACTCCAGGGTGCCCCGGCTCCGCTCCTCCGCGAGGGAGCGCATGGTCACCGCCGGCACGAAAACCGCGAGCAGCCAGGGCAGGAGGTCGAAGAAGCTCCGCAGATCGGCCAGGCCCACGGCGTACAGGTTCCGGAACGTCAGGAAGAAGGACAGCCCGAGGAACGCCACGGCCAGGATGTAAGCCACCGCGTGGTCGAAGAAGCCCCGGAGGTCCCGCTTGGCCACCGTCCACACGCGGTCCATGGGTCTGCTTGCCGGCTGGCTCATGGCGCACCTCCTTCCCGGGTCAGCTCATGGAAGAGGAACTCCAGGCTCTCGCGTTCCCTGCGCAGCTCCCACAGGACCCACCCCTGGTCCGCGGCGGTGCGGAAGAGGACGGGCCGCAGGTCCGCCTCTCCTTCCGCCACCACCCTGAGGCGTTGACGCCCGTCCACCCGGGTGGCCTCCACCGACGTCACGCCCGGCAGGCGCTCCAGATGCTCGGTGACGCCTTCCCCCTCGATCTCCACCACGTAGCTGGGCGCTCCGGAGCGCGCCTCCAGGAGGCTCGACGGCGAACCATCGGCCACCAGCCGGCCCTGATGCAGGATCAGGAGCCGCCGGCAGGTGGCTTCCACCTCGGCCATGACGTGGCTCGACAGGAGAACCGTGCGCTCGCGGCCCAGCTCGTTGACGAGGCGGCGAATGCCCACCCGCTGGTTGGGGTCGAGGCCCTCCGTGGGCTCGTCCAGCACGAGGATCTCGGGCTCGTGGACGATGGCCGCCGCCAATCCTACGCGCTGGCGGAACCCCTTCGACAGCTCGGCGATGGGCCGCGTGAAGACGGTCCCGATCCCGGTCTGCTCCACCGCCCGGGACAGGGCTCGCGTGCGGTCGGCTCCACCGATGCCCCGCAGCTCGCACGCGAACGTGAGGTACTCGGAGACCAGCATCTCCGGGTAGAGGGCGTTGGTCTCGGGCAGGTAGCCCACCCTGCGGCGGGCCGCCGTCAGGTCGTCACCGATGGAGATGCCGTCGAAGCGGACGGTGCCCGCGTCGGGCTGCATGGCCCCGGTGAGGATCTTCATGGTGGTGGATTTGCCGGCGCCATTGGGGCCCAGGAATCCCACCACCTCTCCACTGGGGACCTCGAACGACAGATCCGATACGGCCGCGAGATCGCCGTATCGCTTCGTGATGGACTCCACAGAGATCACGTCGCCTCCCGGGTTCCGATGTTGAGCCTTGAAGGGAACGCTCGCTGACTTCCCCGGCTCGCCGGGCGACCGGGGCGATCCAAGGATATTCCGACGCAGCCGGCAGGTGAAGGGGTTGCCCGGACGGGCACGGCCCCGCGAGCGGCCGCCGACCCGCGTGCTCGCTTTCCTTCGCGACGGGGCCTTCGCTATTCTGGGCGGCTATGAATTACGGCTTCCTGATCCGCAACGACCGCTGCATCGGCTGTCACGCTTGCTCCACGGCCTGCAAGAGCGAGAACGACGTCCCCGTGGGCGTCAATCGCACCTGGGTCAAGAGCGTGGAGCGGGGGCGCTATCCCGATGTGCGCCGCTCCTTCCAGGTCACGCGTTGCAACCACTGCGCCAACCCGCCGTGCGTGCGCATCTGCCCGGTCACGGCCATGTATCAGCGGGCCGACGGCATCGTGGAGTTCGACCCGGACCGGTGTATCGGATGCAAGGCCTGTCTGCAGGCGTGCCCCTACGACGCCATCTACATCGATCCCGACACGGGCACGGCGGCCAAGTGCCACTACTGCGCCCACCGGGTGGAGATGTCCCTGGAGCCGGCGTGCGTCGTGGTGTGCCCGGAGCACGCCATCATCTCCGGGGACATGGACGACCCCCTGTCCGAGATCAGCCGCATGCTGGCCCGGGAGCAGGTGACCGTGAGGAAGCCCGAGCAGGGGACGGCGCCCAAGCTCTTCTACGTGGACGGCGACGCCGCGGCGATGGTACCGACGGCCACCGAGAGGGCTCCGGTCAGCTTCGCCGCGGCGGACGTGACGGCGCTGCGCGGTGGGGGCTCGGACGCCGGCCGCGCCCCGGGCGGGCAGGGCACTCCGGCGGGCGGCCCGATCCACGTGGGTGGCGGGCGCATGGCGGGTGAGCTGCTGCAGGCATCCTACAATGCCCAGCACAAGGTGCCATGGCACTGGCCCGTTCCCGCCTACCTGGTCACCAAGGGCATCGCCGCGGGGCTTTTCCTGCTGCTGGCCATGGGCGACCTCCTCGGGCTCGTCCTGTACGACGCCCGCGCGTACGTGGTGATGGGCTTCCTGTCACTCCTCTTCCTGGGCGTGACCACGGGGCTCCTGGTCTACGATCTGGAACGGCCCGAGCGCTTCCTGACCGTGCTGACGCGGGCCCAGTGGTCGAGCTGGCTGGCCCGGGGGGCGTTCCTGTTGGTGGGCTTCTCGCTGCTGGCGTCGGCCTGGTGGGTCGCGGAGCTGGCGGCGTGGATGGGCTGGCCAGGCGCCGGCCCGGCGGAGGCGCTCCGGGCGTGGGCGTTCTGGCTGGGGGCGCCTCTGGCCACGGGCGTGGCGGTCTACACCGCGTTTCTCTTCGGCCAGGCCGAGGGGCGGGACCTGTGGCAGAGCCCCCTCCTGCCCGCCCACCTGCTGGTACAGGCGTTTCTGGCGGGCTCGGCGCTGATCCTGTGGTGGCAGCCGCTCCTCGACCTCCCGGGCGGCCTGGTGGACCTGGCGCGGATCGCCCTCGTGGCCAGCCTGGTGGCGGACGTCATCATGATCGTGGGCGGCGAGCTTGGAATGGCCCACGCCTCGGGGGATGCCGCCCTGGCCGCGCACGACATCACGCGCGGACGCTTCCGCGTGGTGTTCCTGCTGGGCGTGCTGTTCCTGGGCCACGCCGTGCCCCTGGCCCTGCTGGTCTGGTACGCGGGGCCGGCCACGGCCTCCGCCGCGGGGCTCGCCACGCTGGTGGGGCTGTACCTGTACGAGCACGCGTTCGTCATGGCGCCCCAGGACATCCCCAACAGCTGATCCGCGCTCTACGAGCGCTTCTTCGAAGCGCTTCAGCCCCGCCGCTCAGCGGGCCGCCCACTCCTTCCAGGCCTCCTCCGCCACACCCACCGTGACGTCGTCGCCACGGCGCACCAGGGGCGTCCTCAGGATGAGGGGCTCTTCCACGGCGATCTCCAGCCAGCGCTCGTCGCCATAGTGGGCGGTGGTCAGGCCCAACGCCCGGAACCGCTTCGAGTCCCGGTCGATGACGGCCTCGGCCCCGTGCTGTCGCACGAAGCGGCGCAGCTCCCCGCGGGACGGCCCCTTGACCCCGAAGTCCACGAAGTGGGCCTTGATGCGCCGCTCCTTGAAGAAGCGTAGGGCCTTCCGCGTGCCGGCGTCGTTCTTTACGCCGAAGATCTGAACGTCCATGGGCGGAAGGTACGGACCGGGCCGGGGAACCTGAAGGGCGGCCAGCCCGCGCCCGTCACTCCGCCCTCAAGGAGTCCGCCGGATCGACGGTGGTGGCCCGCCGGGCCGGCACGTAGCACGCCACGGCGGCCACGCCGCCCAGAAGGGCCACCACGGCGGCGATGGTGCCCGGGTCCGTCGGCGCCACCCCGAAGAGCACCGACGCCATGGCCCGGGTGGCCAGGAGCGCCCCGGCCAACCCCAGGACCAGGCCCACGGCCACCACGGCCAGCCCCTGGCGGAGCATCATGGCCACCACGTCGCCCGCACCCGCTCCCAGGGCCATGCGGATGCCGATCTCCTGGGTTCGACGTCGCGCCGCCTGCGCGGTGACGCCGTAGACCCCCACGGTGGCCAGGAGCAGGGCCACCACCCCGAACGCCCCCAGGATCGACAGGATCAGCTCCTCCCGGGCCATGGAGGCGCGCCACACCTCACGCACGGGCCGCACCTCCCCCAGGGGGATGAGTGGGTCCATCTCGCGGAGGACTTCCCGGACCGCAGGCAGAGCCGCCATGGGGTCGCCGTCGGTGTGGATCACCCACCAGTCGCTCCGGGTCCAGTCCTGGTGGCGGCTCTCGAAGACCTCGGCACGGGCCGGCTCCCGGGGCGTGACCTGCTGCTGGTTCCCCACGATGCCCACGATCTCATACCAGTTGCAGCACTCGGGGTTGTCCGCTGCCGCGCGGTCGTAGGCGATCCTCTGGCCGATGGGGTCCTCCCCCGGGAAGTATTCTTCCGCGAAGCGCTCGTTGACGACCACCACCATCGGCGCGTCGGGCTCGTCCGTGGGCTCGAACAGCCTCCCCTTCAGCAGGGGGATGCGCATGGCCTCGAAGTAGCCCGGGTCCGCCCGCCGGTGCAGGATGTCGAAGCCCACCCGGTCCGGGGGCCACCCCTCGGCCTGGAACTGGCTGGACCAGCTCGTTCCGTTCAAGGGAAGCTGCCCCACCAGCCCGGCCCTGTGGATGCCCGCCCTCCCCTCGATGCGGCGCTGGAAGTCGTCCTGAAAGGCCAGGACCTGATCCCGCTCCTGGTAGCGCGTCGAGGGGATGCCGAACTGCACCGCCAGGACGCCCTCGGTGCGGAAGCCAGGATCCACGCCGCGCATGAGCCAGAAGCTCCGGACCATGAGCCCCGCCCCTACCACCAGGACGAGGGCCAGGGCCACCTCCAGCATCACCAGTGTGCTCACCGTGCGGATACCCTCCCGGCCGGTGCTCCCCCCCCGGCCTCCGTCCTTGAGCGCGTCCTGTACGTCGCTGGCCCGGGTGGTGCGAATGGCGGGGGCGCTGCCGAAGAGCGCGGCGCACATTCCCGCAGCCGCCATCGTGAAGAGAAGGACCCGCCAGTCCAGCGCCAGGGCCGTCGCGCCCTCGATGCCGATGGCCGACTGCTGTCGGGTCGCCAGGGCGCGGATGCCCACCCAGCCCAGCCCCAGGCCCGCCAGCCCTCCGGCCAGCCCCATCACCAGGCTCTCGGTGAGCATCTGGCCCACGACCTGGCGCCGCCCCGCTCCCAGGGCATAACGGAGCGCCACCTCCCGCACCCGTTCCGTGGCCCGGACCAGCATGAGATTGGCGACGTTGGTGCACGCCAGGATCAGGAGGAGCCCCACGGCGCCCAGGAGGATGAGGAGGGGCCGACGGACGTCCATGATAAGGAAGTCCCTGAGGGGCATGAGGCCTGCCCCCATGACGCGGTTGGTCTCGGGGAAGTCCGTCTGGAGGCGGCCCACCACCACCTGGAGCTGGGCGTCGGCCTCGGCGGGCGTGACGCCCGGCGCCAATCGTGCGATGGGCCGCACCCAGTGGGCCCGCCGGAACCACACCTCCTCACGGTTCTCCGGAGGCCATCCCCAGGGGGTCCAGAGCTGGATGCGGTCGTTGGGGAACGCGAATCCCTCGGGCATGACGCCGACGATCTCCACGGTAGTCGCGCCGAACTCCAGGGTCCGTCCGACCACGCCGGGGTCGGCGCCGAAGTGGGACACCCACAGGCCGTGGCTCAGCACGACGACGCCGTCGTTGCCCTGCCAGGTGTTCTCCCAGGTGAGGCCCTCACCCAGGGCGGGCCGGACGCCCATGACATCGAAGAAGTTGCCGGACACGCTGTTCACGTGGAGCAGCTCGGGCTCGCCGTCCCGAATATGGGTGGCGGGCGAGACGAACTCCGTGTAGATGGCGATGTCCTCGAACGCGTCCACCTGCTCCCGCCAGTCCAGGACGTTGGCCGGCGCCGCCGTGCCGTAGTCCCACCCGAACTCGGGGTTGGTCTCGTAGAGCATGACCAGTCGGTCGGCGTCCCCGAACGGCAGGGGGCGGAAGAAGTAGGCGTTCACCGCCGAGAAGATGGCCGTGTTGGCGCCGATCCCCAGGGCCAGCACCAGGATGGCCGCCAGGGCGAAGCCTGGGTCGCGCCGAAGGGTGCGCAGCCCGAGGCGCAGGTTCTGCCGGGTGGTCTCCCACATGGTCACGCCTCCTCCCGTCCGAGTTCCCGTCGTCATCGTGCCCGGGGCTCCGCCGAGCCAAAGGCGCACCACCAGGCGTGTCATTCCCAGGACCTCCCGCGCGGCGAACCAGAGCCGCCAGGGCAAAGCCGCCGGCCTGCCGGCCCGCTCCAGGTGGACCTCGATCAACTCCTCCCCGTGGCGCGCGCGAAAGGCCCCGGGGGCGAGCCGGAGAAGACCCGCCAGCAGGGCCCGGATCACGCGCGTCCTCCGGCCAGGAGCTTCTTCTGCCTGGCGGCGGCCACCAGGTCGGCCAGGCGCGCCGACTCCCTCTCGGCCAGCTCCCGGCCCAGCTCCGTGACTCGGTAGTAGCGGCGGCGGGCGTCGCTGCTCCGCCGCCGCGCCTCCACGTCCTCCTCGATGAGCCCCTCGCCCTCCATGCGCTGGAGGGCCAGGTACAGGGCCCCGGTGCTGGGCGCCGAGGGGGGCCCCGCGCGGTCCTCGATCTCCTTGATGATGCCGTAGCCGTGGCGCGGCTCGTCGGCCAGGGCCAGGAGGATCTCGAAGGTGAGGGGGGTCAGAGACATGGGCGGTTCCGTGTGTTGAGAGGGTGGAGCGTGGTCCGGACGTGCCGGCCCCGGCGTCCACGCCTGGCGAGAAGGCGGCGCCGGCCTACCATCCGCGGCCCCCGGCGCCGGCGGCGCCCGGATCTTCGATGAACGCGAGGATAGCCGCGAAGGTGGGATCCCCGGTGTGAACGATGTCGGCGATGCTGCTCATGTGGCCTCCCGGGACGATGACGATGTCGGCGGCCCGCTTCGCATCGTACATGAGCCCAACGAAGTAGGACGCCTGCTCCAGGATAGGCGGATGGAAGCGCTCCGCCCGGGCCACGACGACGAGGGCCGGAGGCACGTGCTCGCCCACGAAGCGGGACGGATCCGAGTCGAGCCAGTGTTCGAAGCTGGGGTATCGGTCGTCCGGGCGGCCATTCCACCGCGCCCGCACGGCGTCCAGGCCGAAGCCGGCGGCGTGGGCCCGCCGCAGGATGGGGACCGTGGCGGCCAGGATGCACCCCATGGGGACGAGGCCCGCCACGTCGGCGGGCGTGAGACCCACTCCATCGAGGTACGTCGCGTTGGCGCCCACCACCGCCGCAAGCTGGCAACCCGAGCTGTGACCGAACAGGAAAAGACGCTCGGGGTTCCCGCCCCGGGAGGCCAGGTTGTCCTTCAGCCAGCGCACCGCCGACGCGACGTCCTGGGGCATGGCGGGCCATCGATGGGCCGGGGCCACCCGGTAGTCCATGGTGGCGCAGCCCACGCCCGCCTCCACGAAGGGCTCGCAGACTCTGGCGTACTCGGGGGTCATGCGATCGTAGCCTTCGACCAGGCTGCCGCCGTGGATGAACAGCACGGTCGCGAAGCCCTCCTCCGCGGGGGTGTACAGGTCCAGAACCTGCTCGGGGGTGCCCCCGAGCACGTAGGCGAGGTTCCGCTCGCCGCGGGGTTGCTGCGAGGCGACCGGACGGCTCCAGCCGGTGAGGGCCAGAGCGAACGTGGCGAGAGCGCCGCCGATCAGGGCGGACGTGATCAGGGCGACGCCGCCACGGCGCCGCCGCACGATGGCCCGGGTGGCGGGGCCGCTCACGCCCGAAGTCCAGCCGCTGAGGAAGGACATCATCTCCTGGATCCATGGAAGGGGTGACCCTGGGTAGACCATAAACAAGAAATAGATAATTCACTTATATAATCCTGGCAAGGCCCCGCGCGCCCCGCATCTCATTGTTTTCTTACTCCTCCCGCCGGCTGCGTCACGAGAGCTTCGCCAACTATCCCCCTGGGCGAGTTCTTCGAACAGTACCTGCGCACCACCATGGTGCCGGTGCTGGAGACGCGCCGCGAAGGCGGGGCGCTGGAGTAACGGTGGACCGACGTGGTTCCCGGCTTCGACATGCCCGTGCGGGTGGCGGTGGGGACCCTGGACTGGACGTGGATCCGGCCCACCACGTCGTGCGCCTGGACGCGCCGGCGGCGGCGACGGTCAGTTCATTCCTCAGGATCGCCCCGGTGTGGGCGCACGGGCCGCGGATGGGCTCCTCAGCGGTGCATCCCGGGCATGCCCGGCAGCGGGTCCAGCTCCGCCACCGCGGCGTCGGCGCGCACGGCCGCTTCGGCGGCGATCCGCTCCGCCTCGGCGTGGAGCTCGAGGATGGCGGGCTCATCAGTGTCCAGCAGGGGCGAGAATCGGAGGTAGGACGGCCAGATGTTGCCGTCGGCGACGCCCCGGCGCAGCACGGCGAGCCCCTCCTCCCGCTCTCCGAGGGCGAGCAGCACGGCGGCGAGCTCGAGCGCGGTGGCCCCCGGCACGATCGTGTGGCCGAGGACCGCCTCCACCTCGGAGCGGGCCGCCTCGAGGTGCGGGCGCGCCTCCTCCGCGTGCCCCGCCCGGGCGAGCACGATCGCTCCGTACGGCAGCCCGCCCCCCCAGACGGTCCGCCCCTCGATGCCGACCAGCCGGCGTGCCCCCGCGGCGGCCTCCGCCGCCCGGCCGCGGCGGAGGTGGTGGAGCGCCTCCCCCTGGAGGGTGGCGACGCCGGTGGGGTCCGTGGACCGGAGCCGCTCGAGCGCCGCCTCCTCCATCCCCGCGTCCTCCAGGAAGCCGAAGGCAACGTGGCGAAGTGCCCAGAAGTGATCGGGGTCTTCGCCGAGGGCGCGCTCGAGGAAGGCGCGGGCGCGCTCCATCCGGTCCAGCGCCAGCTCCCCGAGGGCGAGATAGAACCACGGGAACCCGTTCCCCGGGTCGACCAGCACCGCCCGCCAGGCCAGCGGGTAGCCCTCCGCCACGCGGCCGTGGAGGATATCGAGGGCGGCGAGGTTGGTGAGCATGGCCGTCGAGGACGGTGCCAGCTCCAGGCCCCTGCGGTAGGCGCGGCGAGCCTCGACGGCGGCGCCCCGGATCTGGTGCACGAACCCCTCGGTGTTCCAGGCGCTGGGGTGTGCGGGGTCGGCCGCGTGGGCCCTTGCCACCAGCACGAGCGCCGAGTCCAGCCACGCGGGCGGGTGGCCGTGGGCCGAGACGCGGTAGGCGTAGCCCCACGCCAGCCCGCTGAGCGCGGACGCATAGTCGGGGTCGCGCTCGACCGCCCGCCGGTAGAGGCCGATGGCCGCCTCGTTCTCGGCCGCGTTCTGGGGCGAGAGGCGGCCGGCCTCGAGGACCATCTCGTACGCCGCCAGGTCGTCCGTCGGCCGCTCGTCCAGCCGCTCCGCCTCCTCCGGAGAGAGCGTCGCGCGGAGCCGCTGGGCCACCGCCTGGGTGAGCTCGGACTGGAGCGCGAAGACGTCGCGGAAGTCGCGCTCGTACGTCTCGGCCCACAGGTGCTCGTCGGTGGCGGCGTCGATGAGCTGGACGTTGATCCGTACCCGACCGCCGGAGCGCTGGATGCCACCCTCCAGGATCGCCTCCACCCCCAGCTCCTCTCCGATCTCCGGGATCGAGGCGGGCGAGGACGCATAGCGCATCACCGATGTGCGCGACGTGACGCGCAGGCCGCCGAGCTGCGAGAGCCGGGTCAGAAGTTCGTCGTGCATACCGTAGGCGAAGGCCTCGTCGTCTGCCTCGCGGGTTCCCACGAGCGTGAAAGGGAGCACCGCCACCGATCGGCGGGCGCGGGTCTCGGGGCCGTCGCTCAGCAGTGGCGAGCCGCCGCCTCCGAGCCAGAGGAACGCGACGACGGCCGCGAGGCCGGCGGCGCATACGCCGCCGAGCGCCGCGTTCCTCCATGTGAAGAGGTCGTGGAGCGCGGAGCGCGGGGCGGCGACGCCGGCCGCCCCGCCGTCATCCGGGCCGCCCAGACCCTCCTGCATGAACGCGGTGACGAGGACGAACGGGAACCCCAGCACCAGGAGGCCGAGGGCGAAGGCCGGGAACCACTGCGGCAGGCCCGCGCTTTCCGTGAGCGTCTCGACCACCTGGAGCGCCACCCAGCTCCCGGCGATGAAGACGCTCCCGACCTGCCAGATCGAGCGTCGGTGAAACTCACGGACGAGGCGCCGGAACCACATGGCATCCCTCGAGGGACGGGGATAAGGTGCTGAGAGTATGCCCCGCCCCTCCGACCGATGCAAGCGGCGCGCGCGAAAGGCGCGCGCGACAGGCGCGTGCGAAAGGCGCGTGCGAAAGGCGCGTGGGACCCGGACACGGGCCCTCCCGCCTTTCCTGCCGCATCCTCCACCGGAGGGGGCACGGGGCGAGGGAAGGGACGAACCGTCCGAGCGCGAAGCTCTGCCCGTTCTCCTGGGCGTAGGAGCCGCACAGGGCCAACCGGGCGCCCGGAATCTGGCGAAACAGGACCTTTCAGGAGTATATTCCCGAAAAGTCAAACTAAACAGGATTGAACTCCGTAATGGTTCGAATCCCTCGACGGCTACGTATCGACCTTCCGGAGCGACAATCGGCCTTCCTGTGGGGCCCGCGGAAGGTCGGGAAGTCCACCTTCCTGCGGGAGACCTTCCCCGACAGCATCGTCTTCGACTTCCTGAAGACGGACCTGATGCTGGATCTGACGCGCCGACCCGCGCTCCTGCGCGAGCGGCTCATGGCCGAGGATCCGGGCCGGCTTGCCCACCCCGTCATTCTGGACGAGGTCCAGAAGGTGCCCGCGGTGCTGGACGAGGTCCACTGGCTCATCGAGAACATGGACCTGCGCTTCGTTCTCTGTGGGTCCAGCGCGCGGCAGCTCAGACGCGGACAGGTGAACCTCCTGGGCGGTCGCGCATGGCGCTACGAGATGTTTCCGCTCGTCACGCCCGAACTCGAGGACCACGGCACCCTCGATCTGCTCCGCATCCTGCAGCGGGGCACCATTCCCGACCACCACGCGAGCCCAGGCTACCTGCGATCCCTCGACGCATACGTCCAGGATTACTTGAAGGAGGAGGTCTTCGCGGAGGGGCTGACGCGAAACGCCCCGGCGTTCTCCCGCTTCTTCGAGGCCATTACCCACTCGCACGGGGAGCTGACCAATTACGCAAACGTCGCACGTGACGTCGGCGTGGACGCCAAGACCGTGAAGGCCTACTACGAGATCCTGGTCGACACGCTGCTGGGCCGCTTCGTGGAGCCGTACCGGCGGCGGCCGGGCCGACAGATCATCACACGTGCCCCCCGCTTCTACCTATTCGACGTGGGGGTCGCGGGGGCCGTGACGCGCCGGAGGGTGACGGAGACCCGGGGCGAGGTGTTTGGCCGCGCCTTCGAGCACTTCGTGTTCACGGAGCTCGCGGCCCACGCCTCGTACAGCGGACTCGACTACCCGATCCGCTTCTGGCGCACCAAGTCGGGGCTGGAAG
>DASWKP010000029.1:0-6211 GCA_036396575.1 Longimicrobiales bacterium
GCGCGCTCTATCCGGCGCTCCACCGCCTGGAGCGGGACGGCCTCGTGCAGGGGGAGTGGGGCCGGACGGACCAGAACCGCAGGGCGAAGTTCTACAGGCTGACACGCAAGGGGCGCCGGCAGCTCGATCGTGAGGCGGCCCGGTGGGTGAGGCATACCCAGGCGGTGGCGGGCGTCCTGGGGCTGGGTCGGCCCGAGTAGGTAGGGAAGAGATGGACTGGCGTCAGATCTGGAGGACGCTTTTCCCCCGTCGGATGATCGATCGCGACGTGAGGGAGGAGATCTCCTTCCACATCGAGGAGCAGGTCCGGGACCTGGTGTGCCAGGGGTGGACGGAGGAGGCCGCCCGAGCCCGGATCCTGGCGCGCTTCGGCAACGTGGAATCGGTGGAGCGGGCGTGTCGCGAGTACGACGCGCAGCGTGTGGACGGGAACGTGAGGAGGATGGCCATGGACGGGTGGATCAGGGATGGACGGCTGGCGCTTCGGGGGATGGCGAGGAACCCCGCCTTCACGGCGGCGGTGGTGGTGACGCTGGCCCTCGGGATCGGGGCGACCACGGCCGTGTTCAGCGTGGTGGAGGGCTTCCTGCTCCGCCCGATGCCGTTTCCGGAGGCGGACCGTCTGGTCATGGTGTGGGAGAACGACCGCGCCACCGGTACCCTTCGCGAGGACGCCTCGACCTCGGACTATTACGACTTCGTGGAACGAGCCCGGGGCTTCGAGGGCTTCGCCCTCTACGCCCTGAACTCCGCGGTTCTCACGGGTGCGGCCGACGAACCCGCCCGCCTGAGCTCCGCGCAGGTGACGGCCAACCTGGCCGACGTCCTGGGAATCGACATGCGGCTGGGGCGTTTCATCTCCCCGGAGGAGGACATCCCCGACGGACCCCCCGTGGTGGTTCTGTCGGATGCCCTGTGGCGTTCGGCCTTCGACGGGAACCCGGACGCTCTGGGACGCAGCCTGAACATCGACGATGTGCCCCACACGGTGGTGGGGGTCCTGCCTCCCGAAGTCCGCTTCCCGGCCGGGGGCACCGACGTGTGGCTCCCGATCCGGGTTTCCAGGGCCACGGCTACGCGCCCCAACCATTGGGTCGAGGTCGTGGCCCGCATGGCACCGGACACCGAGCTGGCCTCCGCCCGCGCCGAGATGACCCGCGTCATGGCGGAGCTGGAGGTCGAGTACCCGGCGGACAACGCCAACCGGGGGGCGTTCGTTGAGCCTCTGGGGGAGGTTGGGCGGGGCGACCTGCGGGAGACCTTGTGGGTCCTCTTCGCCGCCGTCGTCACCGTGCTCGCCATCGCCTGCGTGAACGTCGCCAACCTGATCCTGGCCAGGAGCGCGAGCCGCTCCCGGGACCTCGCCGTGCACCTGGCGCTGGGCGCCGGGGCGGGGCAGATCCGGCGTCGGTTCCTGGTGGAGGGCCTGCTCATCACCGGAGCGGCGTGCGCGGGCGGTCTTGCCCTCGCGGTCCTTGGCGTTCGCCTTCTGTCCGGGCTGGCTCCGGTGACCCTCACCCGGCTGGGGGAACCGGGCGTGAACGGCACGGTGCTGGGCTTCACCCTCGGGGTGAGCGCGCTCATCGGCCTCGGCTTCGCTCTCCTGCCGGCCGTGCGGGCGCGCGGCGCCGACGTGCAGGCCGAGCTGAAGGACGGCCGCGCGGCCGGGACGAGAACTCCCAGGGTTGCCGTGCGGCGCGTCCTGGTGGCGGCCCAGCTCGCTCTTGCCGTCGTGCTCCTGGTGGGGGCCACGCTCCTGATGAGCACCCTGCGGAACCTCCAGGCCGTGGACCCGGGCTTCCAGTCCACCAGCGTGTTGCGCATGGCCTATACGTTGCCGGAGTCGCGCTATCCCAGGGACTTCGCCAACTGGCCCAACTGGGTGGAGGTGCACGCCTTCAACCGCTTCCTCATCGAGCGCGCCGAAGCTCTCCCCGGCGTCCGCTCTGCCACGGTGGTCACCGACCACCCGTTGAGCAGGGGGTTCACGAACTCCTTCCGGATCGAGGGCCGGGAGTACGATCCCGAGCAGGGCGAGATCGCCACTCGGCTCATCACTCCGGGGTACTTCGAGACCGTGGGCCTTGCTCTGGTGGCAGGGCGCCTGCCCACTCCCTCCGACGGCCCGGACGATCCCCACACCATCGTCCTCAACCGGAAGGCCGTGGCACGCTATTTCCCCGACGGCGGGGCCCTGGGCGCCAGAATCGGATTCTGGGGCCAGTTCCGGGAGGTCATCGGCATCGTGGAGGACGAGCTCATGTACGGCCTGAGCGAGGAGGCTCCCGCCGCCCTGTACGTGAACCTCCTCCAGTCACCGCCGATCGCCAACACCATCACCCTCATGGTTCGCACCGAGGTGCCGCCCCTGGACCTCGCGGATGCGGTGCGCGGCACGATCTGGTCCCTGGACGGGGACCTGGCCGTATTCAATGTGGCCACCATGGAGGACACCCTGGCGGACGCCTCGGCACGGGAACGGTTCGCATCGGCGGTGCTCGCCGTCTTCGCCGGCGTAGCCATCTTCCTGGCCATCCTCGGAGTCCACAGCCTCCTCGCCTATCTGGTGGCGCAGCGGGGCCACGAGGTGGGTGTGCGCATGGCTCTGGGCGCCACCCGGAGCGACGTGGTCCGCGGCGTCATCCGGCAGGCCGGTGGAATGGTGGGGTTGGGGACCGTTGTGGGCGTCCTGGGAGCTCTGGGAGTGTCCCGCTTCCTGGAGGGGCTCCTCTATGGCGTGAGCGCCACGGATCCCTGGGCCTACGCCGCCGCGGCCGTGGGGCTGGGGTTGGTGGCTCTGGCGGCCAGCTTCCTGCCGGCGTGGAAAGCCGCCTCGATCAGTCCGGTCGTGTCTCTCCAGGGGCAGTAGGCTCCTGGCGCCGAGAGCGTGGCTCGGTGCCCCGCGCCACGCCGACGGTGGAGCGCACGAGGACGCTGTAGCGGTCCGCCACGTCCCGGGGGTCCATCTCGTGCAGGGGGACGCCGTCCAGCTCCACCCAGGCGTGGCCATCGACGGCGGCTCCCGCCCGGGCCACGCCGCTGACGAAATCCACGGGCCAGCCGGCCCGCCTCAGAGCGGCGCACACCGCCAGGGACCTCACGAGGCAGCGCCCGTAGGACCCGAGGGGGAGCAGGGCCACGGCCCAACGCACACCCCGGATGAGTCGGCCCCGCCGCAGCTCCCGTCGCGGGACCGGAGCCACCGGAGGAAGGTCCGCCAGAAGGTGGGCGACCGGGGATCTCCTCCGCAGGCGGACCAGGGTCCTGGCCACGTGTCGGAAGCCCCGGGCGGTATCGGCGAGCGCCGGGACCGCGGTCCGAAGCCGGAAGCGGAGCCGGTCGAGCTCGACGGCGGGCCGGCCGGGCCAGCACGTCACGGCCCATATGCCGCGACGCAGGGGCCCTGGCCGGCTCCGGTCCAGCGTCCCCGCGCGCCAGTCGCACCGCCGGCGGAAGAGGCGCCAGACGCGGGTCAGGCCCAGCTCGTCCGCCCGACGGTCGAGATCCGCCTCGGTGACGAGGCCCCGGGCCAGGACCTCCCGCACGTCCAGGAGGGTGAAGGGGCCCAAGCGCCAGAGATCGTTCCAGCCCCCCGACTTGGCGAGCGCGAGGCAGACCACCACGGCGTCCGCCGGCTCGGGCACGTTCACGGGAATGCCCTCCCAGTCGACCCGCCGGGATCGCTTCCAGACTCCGTCTGTCAGTTCCCGGATCCGGCGGCTCCCGTACCACGTCTCGATGAGCGCGCCGTGGACGTCGGCCTCCACCACGAACGTCGGGTCCCGGACGACGAACAGTTCCTTCCGCTTCGGAAAGCCCTCGTCGAGCCACCGCACGCGGTGGGTCCAGCCCATGTCCCGCGCGAGCCTCCAGGCGGTGGCCTCCGCCTCCTGCGGGATGAGCACGTCCACGTCCTGAAGGGCGCGCGTCCCCGGGACCGGATAGACGAACTCATCGAGCCAGAAGCCCTTGAAGAGGAGGGCAGGGATGCCCCGGTCGGCCCAGGCGAGAAGGAGCGGCCGGAGCGCCTGGCGTCGGACGTGGTGCCGGGCCAGTGCCTTGAGGTACCAATCGCGAAAACCGGGCCGGGCCCGATGCTCCCGGGGCAGGGTGGCGTACGCGTGGGGCGCCAGGCCAGCCCGCGTGAGTGCCGCCGGATCCTGGACCGATCCGTCCGCCAGATATGCCCCGACCGCGGTGAAGGCATCCATGGGTGGGTCGCTTGGGCGTGCCGGCATGATCCTCACGAGTCGAATCGAGGCACCGAAGCTCCCCCTGCGGGGCGGTCGGCGCAAGGCGAACCGGGCCCACCAGATTGCGTCGAGCCGACTCGCAGCCTATGGTGGCTGTAAGGCCGATACGCCCACAAGTCTGACCGAGGGTAATGAAAGATGTCCGATCTCCGAAGCGATGCCGGTAACCGGGGGCCCGCCGCCGATCATGATCAGGAGGGGGATGGCTCTGATCGAGAACGGTCGCGCGAGTCGTACGAGTCGCCGAGGCTCGATCGCGTGGGAGACTGGTCCGAGGAGACCCGCTTCGTTCTGGGCGTTCCCCCAACGCTGGAATAAACGCTCACCGCTCCGGCCGTCGAGCGGCGGCCAGGGAGCGGGACACCCCTTGGATGTCGCCGTGACTGAAGCGAAATGGACCCCGTCCACCTCCGTCTATGCGACGGATCTGGGGGATGAGCTGGTCCTCCTGGACTCTTCCGGCCGCGAGATGTACACCCTCAACGCCACGGGCCGGGCCGCCTGGCAGGCTCTGCCAGCCACGCTGGACGAGGCGGTCTCCGCCGTGCTCCGGGACTTCGAGGTGGAGCCCACGCGAGCCTCCGAAGACGTGTTCCGCCTGCTGGCCGAGCTTTCGGGCGCCGGCCTGATCACTCCCACGCCGTAGTCCGACGGTCCCCAGTCCGGCGCACCCCAGCCCGTCGTCCGGGGACGTGCGCTTCACCATCGCGGGCCGCCGGGTTCGAGGCGAAGACCTGCCCCTTCCGTTGGCCCGATGGCTCGGGGAGGAGTGGCGTGCCGAGGGTCTGGCCGAGCCCGACCATCCGTTCCTCATCGAGCTGACGCACCGCCCGGACCCGCCCCACGACCTCGAGGAAGGGCAGGGGCGGCCCGTGGACCCGCCATCGCAGGAGGGCCCGCGGTGGAGACGTCTCGGAGACGCGTGTTGGATTCGAGACGAGGAACGAGGCGTGCGCTGGACCCGGTCCCGGGCGGGCGCCCTCATCGAGACGTGGGCACCGTCCGATCCCTCCGGGCTCGCGGCGACCTCCTGGCTGGCCGTGGCCATGGCTGAGGCCGTACGCAGCTCCGGGTTGGACCCCCTCCACGCGGCGGTCGCCGCTCCACCGGGGAGGGAGTCGGCGGTGGCGTTCGTGGGGCCCTCGGGGTCGGGCAAGAGCACGACGCTTCTGGCCGCACTGACCATGGGTTGGCGGCCCCTCTGTGAGGATACCGCGTGGATGGCGTTCCCGGCGGGCCTCCTCCGCGCGAACGACTCATGCCTCCACGTGGATGCCCGGGCCCTCGACGTCCTGGGCCTCCGGGAGCACGGGGAGGGCGGCCGAGGAGCACGCAAGGGGCGCGTGCCCTTTTCCTCTTTCGGGCCCGAACCCCTGCGGGAGGCTCCCCTGACCTGGGTCGTCGAACTGAGGCGCGAGGCGGGGCCCGCACGATGCGAGCCTCTGGGCCGTGCCATCGGCGCGGGCCTCCTCTGGCGCGGGACCGGAATCCCGATCCTGGAAGGGGAACGGAGGCGGATCGCCGAGCGGCTCCCGGACCTCATTCGCCGGATCCGCTTCCTCCGCCTCCGCTTTCCGCCGGGTCCGCCGCCTCTTTCGCTCGTGCTGGACGCCCTGGACGCGGACTTCCCCCCTTCGCACGCACTTGATACCTTAATCGTCTGACAATCATCCCGCCCCGGGCGAGGGCCGAGGGAACCCCATCATCTGGTGGGTCCCCCCGATACCGCGCAGCCCGACGACCGGGGCCCGTTTCGACTCGAGCGGACCGAGGGAACCCCATGCGGCTCTACGAAATCGTCTACATTTTCAACCCGGCCCTGGACGAGGGCGGGATCAACTCCAAGCTCGACAAGCTCCACGAGCTCGCCACGGGCGCGAGCGGCGAGGTGAAGGCCGTGGATCACTGGGGCCCTCGTCAGCTCGCCTACCCCGTGAAGAAGGAGAAGCTTGGGTACT
>DASWKP010000030.1:0-2136 GCA_036396575.1 Longimicrobiales bacterium
TGACCATCTCCCTCGGGGAGCTGTCCTCGGGCAGGACGTTCAAGCGGGCGACCACGGGGGAGGACGTGACCTACCTCCGCCTCCTGGGCCTGGACGAGGAGAGCCCGGTGGACCAGGTCGACCCCGCGGCGCTGTACTCGCCTGGGGAGGACGCGTTTGTGAGCCAGCCTCCGGTTCAAGGGACCTTTCTGGTCTTTCCGACGCTGGAGCCGTTCAAGCGGCCGCCACCCCTGCCGGGTCTCGGCCTGACCGCGGAAGAAGCGGCCGAGCTTCTGGGGGAGGACGCCAACCCGAGGATCTACGACGATCCCGACCCCTTCGAGCGCGACAACGGCTCGCGCTTCCGCCTCACCATCCCCTTCCGCCACCGGAGCGAGGGGGTGATCTCGTCCTTCGGCCTCGGGGCCCTCGGGATCCGGGAGGAGAGCGAGCGCATCTTCCTGGAGGACAGGCTCCTGGTCCGGGGCGTGGACTACGAGATCGACTACGCCAACCTGGGGCAGGTCACGCTGACCGATCCCGAGGGGCTCTTCGCCACCCAGCCGGAAGCGGCCATCCGGGCTACCTGGGAGCAGAAGCAGATCTTTCAGGAGGCGCCCACCTCGGTGTTCGGGCTGAGCACGCACAGCCGCCTGGGCGACGTGGGCGGAGTGGACGTCCTGGGCCTCTACCGGAGCCAGAAAACCCTGGTGAATCGCCCGGGCCTCGGTCTCGCTCCGGCGTCGATCGCGCTCGGCGGCGTGAACGGGACTCTGGACAGTGGCGTGTTGTGGCTCGACCGCTTCCTGGGGCGCGTGCCGGGGCTGAGGGTGGCCGGGGAATCCTCCTTCGCGTTGGACGGGGAGTTGGCCCTGTCCTTTCCCAACCCCAACACGCGGGGCGAAGTGTTCGTGGACGACTTCGACGCCTCCAACGAGCGCCCGCTGTCCCTGCTGGCCCAGGAGTGGCGCCGCGGCAGCGCCCCGGCGTTCACCGACGGCGCCGAAGCGGTCCTGCCCCTGGTCCCGGACGAGGCGAACGTCGCGTCTCTGGTCTGGCAGCACACGTGGATCCTCGAGGCGGCCGGCGACTCGGTGGGGATCCACGAGGGCTTCCTTCCCAGGCAGCAGATCGACCAGCAGATCCGGGTCGCGGGAAGCCAGTCCCGAGAGCAGGGTCTGCTCCTCACGCTGGGGTCGGCGGTGGGTGGAGGGTCTCCGCGTTGGGCCTCGGTCACGACCGTGCTCAGCCAGACGGGGACCGACCTCACCAAGAGCGAGTTCCTGGAGTTCTACGTCGAGGGGGGAACGGCCCTGACTCTGGTGATGGATCTCGGCACGGTGGGCGAAGACGCCATGTTCGTGGACTCCCAGGGCCGGACGGGGGGCGTCAAGGACACGGGCGTCCCGTGGGGCCTGGGGCTCCTGGACCAGGAGGCGGACCCGGCCCGGGGAGAGATCTGGGGCACGGCGGCGGACGCCCGGGGCGTGTGGGATGAGGACTGCGAAGGCGAGCGCGGCCGGATCTACCGCCGGGGTGACGGGAGAGCGGTGTGCACGCGGGGCAACGGCCGCAATGACTCCGAGGACATGGACGGCGACGGCAACCTGGACGAGCGGGAGAAGTACCTCCGCTACGTGATCTCGTTGGACGGCCTGTCACCCTTCCTGGCCCGGACCCGTGAGGAAACCGGCACCGCCTTCCAGCTTTACCGCATCCCCCTGCAGGGATTGGACGCGATCCACGTGGGGGGGCAGGTCACCGAGGCGGACATGAGGGCGGTGCGCCACCTCCGCGTCACGGTGGCGGGCCCGCGCGCCGGCTCGCTCACGCTGGCCCGCATGCGCGTGGTGGGGTCCCGCTGGATCAAGAGGTCGCAGGACGGGGTCCTGCGCGGGATCATCGGGGACACGGCGTCGTTCATGGGCCGGGTGGAGGTCACGCCCGTGAGTCGCCTCAGCGAGGGTGAGGCCTACCAGGCGCCGCCGGGGGTCCTGGAACAGCTTTCCGATCCCACCAGCGCCTTCGCCGGGCAGGGCATCGAGTTCAACGAGAAGAGCCTGGCGGTGCGCTTCGAGGACGTGCAGCCCGGCGACCGGGCCGAGGTCTACAGCCGATTTCCCCAGCGCCCCCGCAACTTCCTGGCGTACCGGCAGG
>DASWKP010000031.1:0-14388 GCA_036396575.1 Longimicrobiales bacterium
ATCCTGAGGTAAGGGCCCGTCAAGGAATAACTGTGTCGCACCGAGGGCGTCGATGCGCGGGCGAGACAAGGAGCGACGACGAGGCGTAGCAGGGCCTACGGCGAGGAGGAGCGACGCGGTATCGCACGATGCAGCGGCACCCGAATGCAACAGTTATTCCTTGACGGGCCCTAAGCCACACGGCCGAAAGCGTGCGCGAAGGCGGGCGGTCCCGAGGCGCGGGGCCGCCCGCTTCTGCTTGACCGACCCCCGGGGCACGGTAGATTCAACCCACTTCACGCGGGCGTAGCTCAGTTGGTAGAGCATCAGCTTCCCAAGCTGAGGGTCGCCGGTTCGAGTCCGGTCGCCCGCTCTGGCACCAACGCAGGCCCCCCCCGGGCGTTATCGCCGAGGGGGGCTTTGCGTTTCCTACCTCCCCTCCACCCGCATCAGCTCCAGCTCGGTGAACCACAGGTCTTCGTTGGGCACGTCGAGCCTCAGCTCGATGACCTCGCCACCGGCGTCCAGGATGAACTGGGCCGTGCCCTTGCCGAACCAGGCCAGCGGGGTGCGCCAGTCGACGCGGAAGGTGTCGTGCTGGAGGTGGACGAGATCCGCCACGAGGTCGGGGTTGGGGAGCAGCCGGAGCACGAGGCCGCCTCCTTCGAGTAGGACGGTGGCGTCCCCGTACAGGGCGCTCCGGAAGGTGGCCTCGTAAGCGTCCAGAGCCAGGGAAGGGCGGGTACCCTCGACCGTGCGAGCCACGGCGTCGTGGCGACGCCGCCATTCCCGCTCGTGGCCCCTCTTCCACTCGGGCAACATCGATCCGCTCCAATCCCGTTCCTCCCCTCCCAGGAAGGCGTCGAGGATCCGGTACCCCAGCGCCGTCTGGAGTGATGTCATCCCGTTGGTGAGCAACACGATACCAAGCCTCTCCTCAGGCACGATGAGAACCCGGGAGAACATGCCGTCGTAGCCACCGCCGTGGCTCATGACCTTGCGGCCCTGATAGTCCATCAGGCTCCAGCCCAGCCCGTAGCCCCGGAAGTGCGTGGAGGGGTAGCTCTCCCGGCTGGAGGCGGTCACCACCTGGGGGTTATGCACGGTCCACATCTCCTCCGCCTGCCGCTCCGTGAAGAGGCGCTGTCCCTCCAACTCCCCGCGGCCCACCTGGAGTTCGAGCCACCGGGCCATCTCGCTCGCGGACGAGATGATCCCTCCCGCCGCCGCCATCGCGTCCCAGTTGTACCAGTCGTAGGGGCGCGGCTCGCCGTCCCAGTCGAAGCCGTGGGGCCTCGCCACGTTGTCCCGGTTGGGGAGGGAGTCCGTGGAGGTGACGGTGCGGCGCATCCCCAGGGGGTTCAGGATCCGCTGGTGGATGAAGTCGCTCCAGCTCATCCCGGACACCTCCTCCACGAGGAGGCCTCCCACAAGGAACATGATGTTGGAGTAGCCGTAGGAGGCCCGGAACGCGCCCGCGGGATCGAGGGCCGCGGCCCGGCGCACGACCTCTTCGGGAGTGTAGCCGGTGCCGTACCAGAGGAGGTCACCGCTGTAGGTGCCCAGGCCGCTCCGGTGCGACAGGACGTCGCGCACCCGCATGTCGGCCGCCACCCATGGATCGTAGGTCTCGAACCAGGGCAGGTGATCCCGGACGCGGTCGTCCCAGGACAGCTCGCCGGCGTCCACCAGCATCGCCAGGGCGGCCGACGTGAAGGCCTTGGAGTTGGAGGCGATGGCGAAGAGGGTGTTCTCGTCCACGGGCTCGGCCGCGCCCAGCTCCCGGACTCCGTAGCCCCGGGCCAGGACCACCTCGCCGTCCCTGACGATGGCCACCGCGAGGCCCGGCACGCCCCAAGCCTCCCTCGCTTGGGAGAAGTAGGCGTCCAGCGCCTCGAGGTCCTGAGCGGACGCGACGGGGGCGAGCAGGCCGGTCAGGAGCGGGACCAGCGCGGCCAGGCCGACGTGGCGGCGGGATCGAGCAGCGGTCATGGGTCTGCCGGGTCGTCGGGAATGTGGCTGGGGGCCCTTACCGGTCACCGACGATCCAGCCCCGGTGACCATCGGGGGCTTCCACCAGAAGATATCCGCCGTACGCTCCCAGGACAGGCAGCGCCGTGCCGGCCTCGACGGGGACGACGGCGGGAGAGGTGTGCCAGGGTCGCGCGCGGATAGGGTCCGGGCCGGCCACGACGGCAAAGCGAAGCGGCGCGTCCACGCCATCCGTGAGGCGGCCCGCCAGGTAGCCCGTGCGGCCATCCGGGAGCCGGATCCGGTACCAGTCACCGGCTCCTCCCAGGACGCGGAACGCGGTGAAGCGGTCCAGTTCCCGCAGGACGTCTCCCCGCTGAGAGGGCGCCGAGCGCAGCCGGATCCCCTCCTCCTCCACTCGACCCCAACCGCCGAGGGCGGTCAGGTCCACCGTCATGTCCGCCAGACGTCCAGGGGGCGTGCGGATGAAGGGCAGGGGGTCCGTGGGGCCGCGGCTGTAGATGCCGAAGTGGAGGTGGGGCGGAGTGGTGCGGGCGTTGCCCGTGTTGCCCACGAAGCCCACGGTGTCGCCCGGCAGGACGCGCTGCCCCGGGCGCACCACCTGACTGTCCAGGTGGGCATAGTAGAGGTTGGCGCCGCGCCGGGTGTCCCGGATCCACACGACCTTGCCGCCCAGTCTCGTGACCTGCACCCGGGACACCGTGCCGTCGGAGGCGGCCAGGGCGGGGGTGCCCCGGCGCGCGAAGATGTCCACTCCATGGTGGCTCCGGCGCCCCGCGTCCCGCTCGGCGCCGAAGAAGCTCTGCACGGCGCCGATGCCCACGCCCTCGACCGGGAAGGACAGGGCGGCGTCCAGCGTGAGGGTCACCCGGAAGCGGCCCCCCCGCAACAGCTCGGGCTGGAGGCGCAGGATGAAGTCGCCCGATCGGGGCGGCTCGTAGACCAGGCCGTTGGCCGTCGTGTCGGTCAGGAGCAGCGGACGCAAGGCGCCCCCTTCGTCCTCGGGGACGCGGAAGAGGTCCACGAACACCCGCGTGGCCTCCTCGGAATCGACCTCGGCGTGGAGGGTGAGGACCTGGCCCCGCTGGATGGAGAAGCGGTAGCCGACCGCGTCGGGCTCCTCCTCGGCGATGAAGCCTTCCTCCCGGTAGGGAAGCTCCACCACGTGGGGCTCCTCGGTGGCGCGCCGCGCGGCGCGGGTCCAGTCGCGGCCGAGCGCCGTCCCGGACAGGCCCGCCTCCACGAGGGATGCTTCGTAGGCTTCGTGGGGCGTCAGGGAGCGATAGCGGTCGACGACTACCTCGGCCACCTCGCAGCCGGCGAGGAGTATACACGCCATCGCAAGCAGGAGGGTTGTGGGACGCAATCGACCGTTCACTGGACTCCCCCGAAGCGGCCCCAGGGCCACCCTGCGCACGTTCACCCGACCTCTCTCCAGTCGCACAGGTCTACGCTTTCCGGGGCCCGGCGGTTCCCTCGATTGAGCCGATCCGGCCGGTCCGGTTATCTTTCCAGGCTCTTCCGCAGACGTGCATCACGCCCCAGGGGTACCCCGTGGTCCGCATCGCCCACATCCAGACCGGGAGCATCGCCGAGGAGCTTGAGCTCGAAATCGGCTCCCGCATCATCCGCATCAACGGTCAGGCCGTGCGGGACGGGATCGATCTGACCTACCTCCTGGCCGACGGGGAGCTGGAGATCGAAACGCGTTCTCCCGAGGGCGAAACCGTGGTCTACGAGGTGGCGCGGGACCCGGGCGAGTCCCTGGGGATCGTACCGGAGCCGGACAAGGTGAGGGAGTGCGCCAACGAGTGCGTGTTCTGCTTCATCGACGGCAATCCGCCCGACGTCCGGGACACGCTCTGGCTTCGGGACGACGACTTCCGGCTCTCGTTCACGTACGGCAGCTACGTGACGCTCACCAACCTGGGTCCCAAAGGCCTCCAGCGCCTGGTGGACCAGCGCATCAGCCCGTTGTACGTGAGCGTGCACGCCACCGAGCCGGAGGTGAGGAACCGCCTCCTGGTCAACGAGCGGGCGGGCCTCATCATGGACCAACTTCGCTTCTTCGCGGAAGGCGGCCTCGATGTCCACACGCAGGTCGTCCTGTGCCCCGGCTGGAACGACGGGGCCCACCTGGACCGCACCATGGACGACCTGTGGTCGGTCGGGCCGGCGGTGCGCTCCCTTTCGGTCGTTCCGGTCGGCTTGACGCGCTACAACCTGAACCGGCCCGTCCGCCTCCTCAACCCCGAGGAGGCCGCTCGGACCATCGACCAGGTGGAGCGGGCGCGCCGGAGGTCCCTTGTGGAGCGCGGCGGCGGCTGGTGCTACGCCGCCGACGAGCTTTTCCTCCTGGCGGGGCGGGAGATTCCTCCCGCGGACTACTACGACGACTGGGAGCTGGACGAGAACGGCGTCGGCACGGTGCGGCGCTTCGTGGACGGCTTCGAGGCGGGCCTGCGGGGCGTGCCGCGCCTGGACGGCGCCCGCATCCGCCTGGTGACGGGAGCGTCCATGGCGCCGTTCATGCGGGCGAGAACGGGCGCCTTGAGCGACGCGACGGGGGCCACGGTGGAGGTCGTGGAGGTCGTGAACGACTTCTTCGGCGAGAGCGTCACCGTGGCCGGGCTCCTGGCGGGAGAGGACATCGCCGGGCGGCTGGAGGGTGACGTGGCCGGAGGAGACGTGATCCTGCTGCCCGCGGAAGCCCTCAACGCCGACGGCCTCTTCATCGACAGCGTGTCCCTGGAGGCGGTGCGGGGTCGTCTGGCCCCCGCCCGTGTGGAGACGGGACGCGAAGTGACGGCCACCCTGGCGGCGCTGGTCGACGCCGTGGAGCACCCTTGAGCGCCACGCTTCCCGTGGTGGCGGTGGTGGGCCGCCCCAACGTGGGCAAGTCCACGCTGTTCAACCGGGTCATCGGCCGCAGGGTCGCCATCGTGGACGACCGTCCCGGGGTCACGCGGGACAGGAACTTCGCGACGGCGGACTGGGCGGGGCGGGACTTCTTCCTGGTGGACACGGGAGGCGTCATCGAGGGTAGCCAGGAGCCTCTGGACCGATCCATCCGGGACCAGGCCATGATGGCCATGGACGAAGCGGACCTCATCCTCTTCCTGGTGGACGCCAAAGCGGGCATCCACCCGCTGGACCAGGCTCTGGCCGAGCTGCTGCGCAAGGCAGCGAAACCCGTCCTCCTCGTGGCGAACAAGGTGGACAACCTGCCCGACGACACCAGCCATCACGAGTTCTGGGGGCTGGGCATGGGTGAGCCCGTGCCCGTGAGCGCCATGGGAGGTAAGGGCTCGGGGGACCTCCTGGACGCCGTCATCGCCAAGCTGCCCTCGGTGCCGGGACCGCCGGAGGATCCGGGCCTCATCCGGGTGGCTGTCATCGGCAAGCCCAACGTTGGCAAGTCGTCCTTCGTCAACCGCCTCCTCGGCGAGGAGCGGATGGTGGTGAGCGACGTGCCGGGCACTACGCGGGACCCGGTGGACACGCCGATGCGCTACCACGACCGGACCCTGGTGTTCGTGGACACGGCGGGCCTCCGGCGTCAGAGCCGCGTCAAGGACTCGCTGGAGTACTACTCGTCGCTGAGGACGTCGCGCGTGGTGCGGGAGGCCGATGTCTGCCTGGCCCTCATCGACGCGACCGAGCCCCTCCACGTCCAGGATCTGCGGGTGTTGGAGCAGGCCTGGGACGCCGGCGCGGGCGTCCTGCTCCTGGTGAACAAGTGGGACCTGGTGGAGAAGGACACCCAGACCGCTCCAGCCTTCGAGCGGGCAGTCCGCGACCGGGCGCCGTTCCTGCAATGGGTGCCGATGGTCTTCATGAGCGCCCTCACGGGCCAGCGGGTCCGAAAGACCCTGGACCTGGTGCTCCAGGTGGACGCGGAACGCAAGCGGCGCATCGAGACCTCGGAGGTCAACGAGGCCATCGCCGAGATCGCCGCGCGCCAGCCCCCACCCCATCACCGGGGCCGACAGGTGAAGTTCCGCTACGCCACCCAGGCGGGCGTGGAGCCCCCCACCTTCGTGATTTTCTCGAACTTCCCGAAGGCGGTGCCCGTTCACTACATTCGCTACGTCCACAACAGCTTCCGGGATCGCTGGGGCTTCGTGGGCAGCCCGTTGCGCGTCGTCTTCCGGGAGTCCAAGAAGAAGAATTACGGATGAACCCCTTCCTCCTCCTGGCCCTGTCGTACCTGGTGGGAGCCACGCCTACCAGCTTCTGGGTGGGGAAGGCGTTCTACGGCGTGGACCTGCGGACGGTCGGGAGCGGCAATCTGGGGGCGACGAACACCTTCCGGATCCTCGGGTGGCGGGCGGCGGCCCCCGTGGCCGTGGTGGACGTGGCCAAGGGCTTCCTGCCCGTGTGGCTCTTCACCCGTCTCGACGATCCCGGCGCCGCTTGGGCTTGGATCCTGGCGTACGGCGGCGCGGCGATCCTGGGGCACATGTTCAGCGTCTGGATCGGGTTTCGGGGAGGGAAGGGAGTGGCGACGAGCGGTGGCGTTTGTCTGGCGCTGGCGCCGTGGGCGGTCCTCGTGGCGTTTCTGGCGTGGCTGGTGACGACGTCCGTCACGCGCTGGGTGTCGCTGGGCTCCATCGTCGCGGCGGCGGTGCTTCCCGCGGCCGTGGCCGTCACGCCGCACGAGGGGGGGAGGGGGGTCCTGGTCTTCACGACCACGCTGGCGGTCTTCGTCATCTGGGCGCACCGCTCCAACATCGGACGCCTGCTGCGGGGCGAGGAGAGACGCATCGGCCCCCCGGGGCGTCCGGGCTCCGCCCGGGAGCCGGGCGGCGCCGCCGTCACGGGGCCAGATGTCCGTTCCGCCGAGCCCCGACCGGAGGACGCGTGAGCCGCATGGCGGTGGTGGGGGCGGGGAGCTGGGGCACGGTCCTGGCGGGTCTGCTCGCCGACAACGGCCACGACGTGGTCCTGTGGTCGTTCGAGACCGACGTGGTGGATCAGGTCATGGGGGAGCGGGAGAACCGCAAGTACCTGCCCGACGTCCGTCTGCCGGATTCGCTGCGGGCCACGACGGACATCGGCGAGGCGGTTCGATCGGCGGAGATGGTCCTGTCCGTGAGCCCGTCCCAGTTCGTGGCCAGTGTCATGGGAGAGGCCGCCGCCCACATCAGGGAGGACGCCACGGTGGTGAGTGCCTCCAAAGGGATCGAGGCCACGACCCTGCGCCGCATGGATGAGGTCCTGCTGGACACCCTCGGACCCGCCCGCATGGAGCGCTTCTGCGTCCTGTCGGGGCCGAGCTTCGCAAGGGAAGTGGCCCGGAAATCGCCCACGGCGGTGGTGGTGGCCTCGACGCGCGAGGAGGCTGCGTCGCGGGTCCAGGGCTTCTTCCAGAACGCCAACTTCCGGGTCTACACGAACGCGGATGTGCTGGGAGTAGAGCTCGGCGGGGCCTTGAAGAACGTCATCGCCCTGGGGGCCGGCGTGGCCGCGGGGCTGGGTTTTGGCCACAATACCATGGCGGCCCTCCTCACCCGGGGCCTGGCGGAGATCACGCGCCTGGGGCTGGCCATGGGCGCGCAGCGGGCCACCTTCATGGGGCTCGCGGGCATGGGGGACCTGGTCCTCACGTGCACCGGGGAGTTGAGCCGAAACCGCACCGTGGGGTACCGTCTCGGCCAGGGCGAGGCCCTGTCGGACATTCTGGACGGGATGGACGCGGTGGCCGAGGGGATCAGGACCGCCCAGGCGGTCCGGGACCTGGCCGAGCGCCACGGCGTCGAGATGCCGATCTGCCGGGAGGTCGTAGCCATGCTGGTGGAGGAGCGGAGCCCCAGGGTAGCGTTGGAGAATCTCATGAAGCGGGAGCCCAAGCCCGAGGACTGGTCGTGAACGAGCCCATCGCCCGGAAGGTCTACTACTCGATCGGGGAGGTCTGCGACCTCGTGGGTCTGAAGCCCCACGTCCTCCGGTACTGGGAGAGCCAGTTCGAGGTCCTGCGCCCGACCAAGAACCGGGCGGGAAACCGGATCTTCCGGTCCAAGGACATCGAAGTGATCCTCCTGGTCAAACATCTCCTCTACGACGAGAAGTACACCATCGAGGGGGCCCGCCAGCGCGTTCTGGAGATGAAGGCGTCGGGGGAGCTGGACGAGGAGCGCGCCGACCTGGTGGCGCCCGAGTTCCTGGCGGGCATGAAGGCTGAGCTGCGGGAGCTCCTGGACCTCCTGCGTCCGCCGGAGAAGGGCTGACCGTCGATGCGCATCCTGTGCACCAACGACGACGGCTACCTGGCGTCGGGGATCCGCGTCCTCGCGGCCGCCGCCTCCCGTCTGGGGGACGTCACCATCGTGGCGCCGGACCGGGAGCAGAGCGCGACGAGCAACTCGCTGACCATGCACCATCCCCTACGAGCCCGGAAGGCGGGCGACGGGGCCCTGGTGGTCGACGGCACGCCGACCGACTGCGTCATCCTGGGCGTTCACGAGCTCCTGGACGAGCGCCCGGACGTGGTGGTGTCGGGCATCAACCACGGCGCCAACATGGGCGAGGACGTCCTCTACTCCGGTACGGTGGCGGCGGCCATGGAGGCCACCGTGCTCGGGATCCCCGCGGTGGCGCTCAGCTACACGGGCTTCGACATGGAGAGCCTGGACGCCTGGGAGGAGGTGACGTTCCGCGTCCTGAAGTCCCTCATCGGCCGGGACTCGTTTCCGGCGCACACCCTCTTCTCCGTGAACTTCCCACCCATCCCGCCGGACGAGGTGAAGGGCATCCGGGTGACCTCCCTGGGTCAGCGCCGGTACCTCGAGTCCATCACGCGGGCGAACGACCCATGGGGCAAGGAGTACTTTTGGATCGGCGGAGGGCAGTCCGAGTGGGAGGGCTCGCCGGACTCGGACTTCCGCGCGGTGGGTGAGGGCTACATCTCGGTGACGCCGTTGCACCTGGATCTCACGAGCTACCACCTCCTGGAGGAGATCCGGGGGTGGGGCATGACGCTGTAGGCCGCAGATGGCGGAAGGCCGCGCGTCGGCGGACGACACCCGCTTCGTGGGCTACCGGCGGAAGCTCATCGAGGACATCCGGGAGTCCGGTATCCACGACCTGGAACTCCTGCAGCTCTTCGATCGCGTGCCCCGGCACCTCTTCGTGCCTGAGGCCATGTGGAGCCGGGCCTATGACGACGAGCCCGTGCCGATCGGCTTCGGCCAGACGGCCTCCCAGCCTTCGCTCCAGGCGCACATGATCGCCGTCCTGGACCCGGGTCCGGACGACCGCGTCCTCGAAGTCGGCACCGGGAGCGGGTACCTGACCGCGCTCCTGGCTTTCCGCGCGGAGCGCGTCTACTCGGTGGAGCGCGTCCGGGAGCTGTCGGCGCGCGCCCGGAGGGCCCTGGACGAGCTTCGCATCAACAACGCCGCCCTGTGGGTCGGGGACGGAACCATCGGCTGGCGGAAGTACGCGCCGTTCCAGGTGATCGTCGTATCCGCCGCCGCTCCGTCGGTGCCCCAGGCCCTGGTGGACCAGCTCGCGGATCCAGGCCGACTCCTGATCCCGATCGGGGACCGTTCGATCCAGGAGCTGGTGCTCCTTCGCAAGAAGGGGGGCGAGGTGGTCCAGGAGACGTTGGAAGGGGAGTGCGCCTTCGTGCCCCTGGTGGGACGCTTCGCCTGGCCGGAAGAGGCGTGACGGAACCGGGCCCGGAGGTTGCCCCGCCGGAGGCCCCGGCGGACGGCCGGCATGCGCGCCCGGGGTGGGTGCGACGACTCTATGACTGGGTCCTCCACTGGGCGGAGACGCCGTTCGGTGGATGGGCTCTTTTCGCCCTGGCGCTGGCCGAATCGTCGTTCTTTCCAATTCCCCCGGACCCGCTCCTCATGGCCCTGTGCCTCGGGGCCGCCGCGCGCTCGTTCCGGTTCGCCGCCATCGCCACGGCGGCGTCGGTCGCGGGAGGCCTGATCGGGTACGGCATCGGGGTCGGTGCCTGGGAACTGACGGGTGACCTGTTCTTCCAGTACGTGCCGGGCGTTTCTCCCGAGGCCTTCGCGCGGGTCCAGGGCCTTTACGACCGCTACGATTTCTGGGCCATCTTCCTGGCCGGGCTCACTCCCATCCCCTACAAGGTCTTCACCCTGTCGGCCGGCGTCTTCCGCATCGATCTCGGGATCTTCCTCCTGGCCAGCGTCGTGAGCCGCGGACTGCGCTTCTTCCTGGTGGCGGGCCTCATCTACCGCTTCGGGGCGCCCATTTCCCGGTTCATCGATCGCTGGTTCAACCTGCTCACCTGGGTGTTCGCGGCGCTGATCCTGGTCGGCTTCCTGGTCATCGAGTTGGTCCTGTGAACCCGGGTCTGACGCGGAAGTGAGGCGAAGACATTTGTTTCGCGGGGGCTCGGGGCGGCCTATATTGGAAACAGTGCGCCCTTCGGGGCTCGACTCGCCCTCCCGGGAGTTCGAAGAATGAGCGAATTCGGTGACATACCGCCCCCCGTGATCCCGCCTGGTGAGGACGGCAGGAAGCGGGCTTCGGAGTCGGATGACTTTCCGCCGCCCGTCTTCGCGCCGGGAAGCGACCGCGCGCAAGCCCTTCGCGCTGAGTTGGACGAGAGCGCGCGGGCCGTACCGGACGACGCGTTCATCGATCCCGACGAGCCGTTGCGTCGGCGCTCCGCCATCTCCGATGACGCCTTCATCGATCCGGACGCGCCCATCGTGCGTGCCCGGCCGCCCGAGGTGCCCGACGATTTCGAGCGGGTCCTCCGGGGGGAGAGTGACCTGGACATGGAGGTCATGGTCACGGGTATGGGGGACGACCCTCACCTCGACGACGAGGACATGCGGGCGCTGCGCACCTACGGCGATCCCCAGATGGTGGATCTGGTCCGGATGGTGGGCGAACTGGCCCGGGCCCTGGAGGACAAGGGCGAGGCCGGCCTCCGGGCGACGCCGGCGATGAGCCGCTTCGAGACCACCCTGCGGGCGTACTGCACCGGATACCTGGCCGGGCAGCGGGAGTTCGCCGACCGGGGGTTCTGAGCGGAGTTCGCGGCCTCAGCTCACCCCGGTCTCGATCAGTTCGAAGGTGGTGGTCGCCGTGGCGTCCACCCCGACCACCTTCACCACGCCGACGCCCTCGGCCAGGAAGAAGTCCACCCTCCCGGTCTGTCCCGTCGCCGTCCCCCGGACGTGCACCACGTCCTGGTAGACCTTGCCTCTGACCGTCAGGTTGTTGCCCACGTTCAGAATCGTCCAGTTGAACGTGACGATCAACACGGTATCCGACCAGGACTCGCCCGTTTCGACGGGCTCCTGGAGCAGGCGTGTGAGGATCACGAGAGGGTCGCCACCGGTCTCCACGGTCACGCGCAGGGGTGCCCGGCCCGCCACAGGGTCGACGCCCAACTCGCACAGGCTGTCCCCGCAGCGGTCACCCACGGGCCCGTCCCCCGTCATCTCGTACCAGGTCACGTCGTCTTCCATCGTAACGGCGGTGACCTCGTCCACACCCTCGCCGCTCGTGGGATCGCTGCCGTCCACGGGCACCCGCTCCCAGGCGTAGCGGAAGAACCGGCCCACCTCGAGGGGAAAGAAGTCCTCCACCACCGGCGGCGGCGGCTCCACGACGTCGACGGTGAAGCGCTCCAGGGCGCCCACCGCGTCGTTGGCCGCGGTCTGGCCAGGCGGAAGGAAGAAGCTCGCTCCCACGACCTCGGTGCCGCCGTCGCGGTCGGTGCGCCAGCTCCCCAGGCGGGCGATGCCGTCCGCGCCGGTCACGGCCACCGTGCCATCGAGATCCGGATCTCCGGACAGAGCCTGGAAGAGCACGGTCACCCCGGCCACCGGATCGCCATCATGGTCGAAGACGACGACGCCGGGAGGCGTGCCCAGGAGCGTCCTCACCGCCATCTCCTGACCGTCCACCCAGTCGTCCGTGGGGCGGAGCCCGGCCACTCCCATGGCCGCCCAGTCTCCCGTCAGGCCGTGCACGTCCCGGAAGAGCCCGAGATCGTCCGCCCACAGGGGCCCCAGGTCCCCCGCGCCGAGCACCGACAGCGTCGGGGGGGCGCCGCACTCGGGCAGCGCCGCGCCGGTGGCCGGCTCACACAGCCCGGGGGAGAGGTGGCCGAGACCCAGGAGGTGCCCGACCTGGTGCGCCACGACTCCCTCCAGGGACACGGCCGAGGGCTCGTCCCGGGTGAGCTGCGGCGACGTGCTCCACAGGCACGCGTCGTTGAGGTACAGCACTCCGCTTCGGGCCAGGCGAGCCAACCGCCCGCTCCGCCCCGCCACGGTCCCGTCGGCTCCACACGGCCCCAGGTCCATGGCGGCGATGACCAGGACCGGGGCCAGGGCGTCGTCGTTTCGGGTCAGGCCGCTTCCCAGCGCGTCGAGCGCGGGCTTCCAACGGCCGATGCCCCGGGCCAGGTCGTCCGCCGCCTCGGCGGGAGTTCCCGAGCCTGCCAGGCTGGAGGGTAGGGAGGCCAGGGACCAGTCGCGCGGGCCCGGCTCCGCCAGCGCCCCGTTGGCTACCCAGTCGGGGTCGAAGAAGAAGGGCGAAAAGTGGGTCACGAACAGGGTGCCCGACCCCGCTTCCGCGTCGACCAGGGTCGGTTCCCACAGGGCCTCCCCGAGGGCTCCGTCCAGGTAGAAGAACTGGCCGCCCTCCGGCTCGCCCGCGTCCAGGGGAAGGCGGACCTCCACCGGGGCTCCGAGCGCGAGTCCCGCCGGGTGGAGCTCGACCCCCTGGAACACGGACGCGTCGAAAGCGACGTCCACGGGGACCAGACTCAGGGTGGTGGCCTGCTCCAGGGCCCCGGGCGGCACCGTCAGAATCTCGCCGCCGGGGCCCTCCAGGACGCCGCCGGCCTCGTCGATGTCGGCCTGAGCTCCGGGCACGAGGGGAACGACGGCTTCGGTTGGCCCCTGATCGGTCACCTCCACCAGCAGATCCGGGACCACGAGGGGGTCGCCGATGAGCCCGGGCACGGGCTCCACGCGCAGCATGTATCCGCCCACGGGCAAGGACGCCTCCACGAGGCCATCGCCATCCGACACCAGGCTCTGAACGGCACTGCCGTCGCCGGAGTCGAGGAAGATGACAGCAACCCCCTCGACGCCGGATTCGCCCACGTCCAGAACGGCGTCCCGGTCATCGTCCTGGAACACGGTCAGGGCCACGGTCCCGAAGGTACCCACGGTGATCGACAGGTCCACCGAAGCGGTCTGGCCCCGGGCGGCCACGCGGACGGTGAAGTCGAAGTCCCCTTCCGCGGTGGGTGTTCCGGCGATCATGCCGGTCTCCTCCGCCAGGGCCAGCCCCGGAGGCAACGCTCCGGCGCTCACCGTCCACGTGAGAGTGCCGCCCCCTCCCGCGGCCTCGATCTGCTTCTGATAGGCCTCGCCGACACCGGCGCCGGCGAGCGTCGACGTGAGGATCACGAGCTCCTCGTCGGTGGTGACCTCCGCGACGTTGCTCGGCGCGGAGCAATCCTCGCCGTCGCACGCGGCGATACGATACCGGTAGGTCGTCGCGGGCTCGAGCCCCTCGTCCCGGTATTCGGTGACCCCGGCCTGGACGGTGGCGACCGTCGCGTAGACCCGGGTCGGACCGTCCGTGCCGGAGGTCGCGGCCGCCGAGCCCGTCTCGCGCTCGATCCGAAACGTCGTTTCGTTCGTGGACTGGTCCGTCCAGGTGACGTCCACCTCGGTGTGCGAGGCGGGCGTCGCCTGCGCGGACGCCGGAGCGGCTGGCGTCGCGGCATTGACCGTGATCTGGCTCGACGCAGATTTGCCGCCGGCCGCCGCGGTCACAGTGGCCAGGCCCGGGGCGACCGCGGTGACGAGCCCATTGCCCGAGACGGTGACCACACCGGTCGGCGCCGAGGACCAGGTGGTGGATCCGGGGGGCGAACCGGTAGCCTGGACCGATGCCGTGAGCTGCCTGGTCTCCCCCACCCGCAGCGTCGCGGATGGCGGACTCACCTGGATGCTGGTCACGGTCCACGGCTCGGGCTTCGGGCCGGTGCCGCCATCTCCGCACGCCAGCAGGGATGCCGCCGCCGCGGCGCACAGGACGAAGAGGGCCCGGAGGGCCCCTGGATTGGACGACATGTCGGGGATCGGGTCTACGGCACGGAGGGAACGGTCGATGGGATTCGGTCGCCGATCAAACGTATCGCTCGGAAAGACGATTGGTTAGGCTTCCGCCTCCAATCCGCCGGTCCGGCGGACCGCCGGTTCCCCCCATCGCGCACGAGGCCATGGCCCGCGACCGGTCCCTCACCGAGGACTCCGTCCTGGCGGAGGCGCGCGAGCGGAGCGGGCTCCACGAGCTGGGGGACGACCACTTCCTGCGCCCGCTCCGCCTTCTCCTGGAGGGCGTCCGGGGAATCCCCGGAAAGGGAGCCATCGCGGCCCAGCTCGTGGCCCGGACGGC